>JACNHM010000294.1 GCA_014383605.1 Chloroflexota bacterium | reverse complement strand
GGCCACCAAGTTCGTGCTGCCCATGGAGTTCACCAACCTGCTGCGCCCCTTCCTGGCCCACACCGAGAAAGCAGCCGAATAGAGCCTTGTCCTGAGTCTGATCGAAGGGGACGGGAGAAAGAAGCTGGCACACCAGGTGGCGTTGATCTCGGCGGGGTCCAGGGCGTGCTGGTCTGCTACAAGAGGGGAGTGAAAAGTGAGCCTGCCGGTGCTGAGCATCGAGACGATGAACCTGATCGCCGTGGCCCTGCTCTTCGTCATCGGCCTGGTTTGTCTCCTGACGCAGCGCAAAGTCATTAAGCAGGTGATAGGGCTCAAGATCATGCTTCAGGGCGTCACGCTGAGCCTCATTCACGCTGGCCACATGCGCGGGGAGGAGCGCTTTGCCCAGACGATGGTCACCTCGGCCCTGATCGTCGAAGCGATCGTGATCGCCATCGCCTTGGCGCTGATCGTGAACATCTTCCGCCACTATCCCTCGGGAGACGTTGACCTCCTGGACAAGTTGCGGGGTTAGCGAGCGTGATGAACACGCTGGTTGTGGGGCTGGTTGCGCTGCCGCTATTAGCAAGTGCGCTGATGGCTGCGATGTGGCGACGTGCCCGGCATTCAACCATGCATCGCGTGGCGCTGACGGCGAGCGGTTTGACGGCGCTGTGCGCCCTGGCCCTGCTGCCTTATGCCGGGGACGGCGTGGCCATCGCGGTCGAGTGGCTGCCCGGCGCCGGTCCCATGGGGCTGACCACCGGCGCCACAGGGCTCTACGCTGTGCTGGTGACCACGTGGGGGGCATTCCTCGTCTTGCTCGACGCCACCTCGCGCAGCGCGGAATATCCACCCCTGTCCGCGGCGGTGACGCTGCTGGCGCTGGCGGCCAGCAACGTCGCTTTTCTGACCGATCACTTCCTGGCTCGCTACGTGGCGCTGGAGATCGTGGCGCTGTGCATCGCCTTGGCGCTGCTGGTCGAAGTGCGAAACTCGGTGGGCAGCCGCCTGGCCTGGAAGAGCTACCTGTTCCTGCGCCTGGGCGACGCGGGGCTGCTCACCGCCATCCTGATATTGATGGTCGCCAGCGGCACGTTGAGCATCGGCCCGGCACTGGAAGCGGGCGGCGCACTGGACGCCGCGCGCCTGGGCTGGGTCGTGGCCGGCTTTGTCCTGGCGGTGTGGGTCAAGTTGGGCGGCTGGCCCTTTCATCTCTGGAGCCAGTCTGGGCAACGGCTTTCGCTGGCTTCGTTAGCCTGGCTCTACGCCACCGTCATGCCCAACCTGGGCTTATATCTGCTCTATCGTGTCACGCCGCTGTTGGCGCTGGCCGGCCCGCTGCAGATGGCGGCGCTCTGGCTGGGGGCCGGCGGCGCGGCGCTGGCAACGCTCATGGCGCTGATACAGGCGGACCTGCGCGGAGCATTGGTCTACCTCGGCGCTGCGCAGGGCGGTTTGGCGCTCTTCGTTGCCGCGGCCGGGGTCAAGCCGGCCGTCTGGTTGGGCTTGCTGGCGCTGACGCCGCTGCGCCTGTTGCTCTTCCTGGCGGCCGACGCGGCCCAGAACTCCACTGCGGCTACCCGGCGCAGAGTCGCAGCGGGCCTTTTTGCCTGTGGAGGGCTGGCGCTGGCGGCCTTCGCCCTGCTGACAACCTGGTGGGCACGGGAGGCGGGGGCTCCGTTGGACGCTCTGCTCGTCGCCGAGGCTGCCGTGGCGCTGACCACCGTCTGGGCAGCGCGCGCGGCGTGGCGGCTTTTGTCAGACCCTGAGGGTTTTCCTGAACCCTTGGGGTCTTCGGAGGTCCACTGGACGCAGTGGGTAACGATCGGGTTGTTGGGCGGTGGAGCGTTGGCCGGTGGGCTGGCCTTTGCACCGCTGGCTCGCCACCTGGCGGCAGCCGGCCGCGTGGCGCTGCCAGCCATGCCTACGCTGCCAGCCCTGTTGCGCTATGCGGCGACTGCCCCGGCGCTGCTGGTGGTGCTGGCTCTGGCGTTGGCGGTGTGGCGGCTTCTACCCCCCCTTTCATCCCCCCCATTGGGGGGGAAAGAGGGGGGGGCAGAAGAAGCGTACGACCTACAAGAAGGGTTGGCCCGAGCGGCACAGGTGTTGCACGCCGTGATCGAGGTGGGCATCGCGGAACAGATCGTCGCCCTGGCCGTGCGGGCTGTGGTGGATGGGGCGAGCGTCACCCATCGCCTCGTGGAACATAAGGGCTTAGATGGCCTCCTGCGCCGTTCCGTGCGGACTGTGGTGGATGGGGCGCGCCTCACCCATCGCCTCGTGGAACATAAGGGCCTGGAGGGCCTCCTGCGCCGTTCCGTGCGCTCCGTTCTGGTGCTGAGCCGGGGTTTGCAGCGTTGGCACACGGGGCGACTGCAGCGCAATCTGTTGTGGGTGGCGGTCAGCCTGGCGCTGGCGATGCTGGCCCTGGTGCTGTACGGTTGGTAGGTTGGTAGATTGGTAGATTGGTAGGTTGGTAGATTGGTAAACTGGTAGATTGGTAATGTACCAGTGTACCAATTTACCAATTTACCAATTTACCAGTGTACCAGTGCACCAGTGCACCAGTGCACCAGCCTCGCAGTTCCAAGAAGGAAGGGGTGAGGCATGAACATAGAGACGATGTGGCTGGCGACCATCCTGGGCGCGCCGCTGGCGGCGGCGCTGTTGCTCCCCCTGCTGCGCGGCCGCGGCGCGCGTATGGCGGGTTGGATCGCCGGCCTGGCCGCGGCGCTCTCGCTGGCTGCCACTTTCGCCCTGCTGCCGGCGCTCCAGCGCGGCGACGTTCCCGCGCTAGGCTTTAGATGGATCCCGGCGGCGCACATCCGCCTGGCGCTGCACCTGGACTGGCTGGCCCTCCCCTTCCTGATCACCGAGGCGACCGTGACGCTGCTGGCCGTCGTCTATGCCTGGGGCTACCATCACCCGGACGAGAGGACGCCGTTTTTCTACGCCCTGCTGATGCTCTTTGCCGTGGGGATGTCCGGCACCACCCTGGCCGACGATATGTTCCTGTTCTACATCTTCTGGGAGCTGATGCTGGTAGCCTCCTGCGCGCTGATCGCCATCTGGGGCGAGGGCGAGCGCCGGGGCGCGGTGGCGCTCAAGTATTTCATCTTCACCCACCTGGGGTCACTGATGGTGCTGGTGGGGCTGATCGTGCTCTACGACGCCACCGGGAGCGACAGCTTCTCGGCCCTGCGAGCGGGTGTCACGTTAGCCCCCGGCCTGGTGACGACCGTGACCACGTTCTTCATCATCGGCTTCTGCGTCAAGATGGCCATCTTCCCGCTGCATCTCTGGCTGCCCGACGCCCACGCCGTGGCCCCGATGCCGGTCACCATCATGCTCGCGGCGGCGATGCTCAGCATGGGCACCTACGGCATACTCCGCTTCCCCCTGAGCATCTTCTCGCCGGCCCAGATGGCCCCCTTTGCCGTGCCGATGATGGTGGCAGGCATCGTCTCCGAGCTCTACGGCGCGCTGATGGCTCTGGCCGAGCAGGACATCAAGCGCATCATCGCCTACTCCAGCGTCAGCCAGATGGGGTATATTCTCTTCGGGCTGGGCACGCTAACCTACGACGGGGTTGCCGGGGCGACGCTGCACGTCATCTACCACGCCATTGTCAAGGCGCTGCTCTTCATGTGCGTGGGGCTGGTGATTCGCGCCACAGGGCGGCGGCGCATCGCCGAGCTGGGCGGCCTGGGGCGCGCCATGCCGCTGGTGGCGCTTTGCACCGGCGTGGGCGCGCTGGCCATCGCCGGGACGCCGCCCTTTTGCATCTTTACCAGCGAGTGGATGATCTTCTCCGGTGGCTTTCACACCGCCCACATCGGGCTCTCGGTCCTGACGCTGTTCGGATCGCTGCTGACCGTGGCCTACGCCCTCTGGTTCGTGGGGCGCATCTTCTTCGGCGCTCGCCCGGAGGGTCTGACGGTAAAGCGGCTGCCCTGGATGATGGTGGCGCCGACGGTCTTGCTGGCTGCGTTGGCCCTCATCGAGGGGCTCTTCCCGGCGCCGGTCTTCAATTGGGTGGCCCACGAGTTGCCGTTGATCCTGGGGGGCGGTTGGTGAGAGGCGACGTGTGGGTGGTGTTGCCACTGGCCTGCCTGGCCGGCGGCGCCTTCGCCATCTACCTGGTGGCGCGCCTGTTGACGGCTCGCAACGAGTTGCTGGCACTGCTCACGGCGCTGGTCTTCGCCACGGCGCTGGGAGCGCTGGCCCCGCTCTTCCGGCTCACACGAGCGGGCTACCTGCCGAGGTGGGGGCACTTCGGCTCTGGTGGAGCCTTCTTGCGCGCCGACCCCGGCGCGCTGATGGTGGCCGGTGTGGCGCTGGGCCTGGGGATGCTGGTGACGGTATATTCGGGCCGCTACCTGGCTTTCGACGGCCGCCACGAGAGCTACTATCCGCTGTTGCTGTTGCTGGTGACCGGCCTGGTGGGCATGGTGATGGCCGCCGACCTCTTCAACCTCTACATGTTCTGCGAGCTGATGAGCATCGCTGCCTACGTGCTGGTCGCCTTCCGCCACCGCCTCGCCACGGCCATTGAGGCCGGTTTTAAGTATCTGATCATGGGCAGCGTGGGCACGGTCACCATCCTTATGGGCCTTTCCTTCGTCTATCGGGAGACGGGGACGCTGGCGCTGCCCTTTCTACTCCCCCCCCAGGTGGGGGGGGGGGGGGGGGGGGCGCGTGGACCCGCGCCGGGCTGGCCTGTTTCCTGGTGGGCCTGGGCATCAAGAGCGCCATCGTGCCCCTCCATACCTGGCTGCCCGATGCCCACGGACGGGCGCCCAGCAGCATCAGCGCCATGCTCTCCGGCATCATCGTTCAGAGCGTTTTCTATGCGCTGCTCAAGGTCTGCCTGGGACTGGGATTTCCGGCGCGCGACCTGGGGACGCTGTTGATTGTGCTCTCGCTGTTCAATATGACGCTGGGCAACGGGTTGGCGCTGGTGCAGACCTACACCAAGCGGCTGCTGGCTTACTCGACGATCGCACAAACGGGGTACATGATGTTGAGTATCGGGATCGGGTTGCGCTACGACGTGCCGGAAGCCATTCAGGCCGGCTTCTTCCTGCTGTTGGCCCACGCGGCGATGAAAGGGTTAGCCTTCCTGTGCAAGGGGGTCTGTCACTTCTACTGCGACGCCACCCGGATTGCGGACCTGCGCGGGACGGCCGCACGTATGCCGCTGGTGGCGGTGATCTTCAGCGTGGCGCTGGCCGGGCTGGCCGGCGTGCCGCCGCTGGCCGGCTTCGCCGCCAAGTGGTTCGTGCTGAGCGGCGGCCTGCAGGCTGCCGGCACCCTCGGCTACCTGGGATTGGTCGTCTTGCTGATCAACACCCTGCTGGCGCTGGGTTACTACCTGCCGCTTATCGGCACGCTGTTCACCGCTCCTGATCCTGGCGAAGGTGCGGAAACCTTCGCCAGGGCACAGGTATCGCTCTGGATGATGCTGCCCCTGCTGATCCTGGGGGCGCTGGTGCTGGCTATGGGCCTCCACCCGGGGCCCTGGCTGAACTGGACGGCCGGAGCGGCCACCTATCTGCACGGGCTAGGGAGGTAAGGTGAGGTAAGGATGGAAAATATCCTTCTTTCTCCACCGGTGGCTTTCGTCGTGTTTTTGGGGTTAGGCTACGGGATATACCGGCTGGGAGGGGCTATCGCCGCCCCGGGGAAGCCCCACCCCGGCAAGCGGGCCACCTACGCCTGCGGGGAGGACATCCCGGCCCAGAGGGTGGCGCCCTCCTATCGAGATTTCTTCTACCTGGCCTTGCTCTTCGCCATCCTGCACCTGGCCGCCCTGGTGGTGGCCACCGCCCCCCGCGACGGCGCGTCGGCCTGGCTGGCCACCATCTACCTGGCCGGCATCGGCGTGAGCGTGTATGCTCTGATCGGGGCGGGGAGGTCAGCGGATTGATACGGAGAGCATCATGCTTGAGGGTTTAGTCCGCTGGGCGAGGCGCAAGTCGCCATGGATACTGCATTTCAACTCCGGCGGCTGCAACGCCTGCGACATCGAGCTGCTGGATGCCCTCACCCCCCGATTCGACGTGGAGAGGCTGGGTATCCGGGAGAAGGCCACCCCGCGCCACGCCGACGTCCTGGTCTGCGCCGGCCCGGTTACCAGACAGGCCAGAGACAGGCTGCTGCGCATCTACGAGCAGATGCCGGAGCCCAAATGGGTCGTGGCCATCGGCAGCTGCGCCTGCTCCGGCGGGGTCTTCCGCGGCTGCTACAACGTCCTGGGCGGGATTGACCAGGTCATTCCCGTGGATATGTACGTGCCGGGGTGTCCCTGCAAGCCGGAGGCCATCATTGACGGGCTGGTGAAATTGCTGGAGGGCATCTGAATGCCGGCGAGAACTTTGCTCAAGAAGCTGAAAAAAGCTCTGGGGGAGCACATCGGCCAGGCCTGGGTGCCCCGCCCCCACCGCGCCTTCTTCACCGTGAAACAGGAGGAGCTGCACGACGTGGTGGAGGTGCTGGTGAACCGCTTCGACATTCGCCACCTCTCCACCATCACCGGAGTGGACACCGGCGAGGAGATCGAGCTTCTCTACCACTTCTGGGATTACGATGTCTGCTTCACGGTGAAGATCACGCTCCCCAGAGAAAAGCCGCGCATCAAGACGCTCACGGACATCGTTCCCGGCGCCCTTTTCTACGAGCGGGAGGTGCACGACCTCCTGGGGGTGGAGTTCGAGGAGCATCCCAACCTCAGCCCTCTGGTGCTCCCCGATGGCTGGGAGGAGGGGCACCCGCTGCTGAAAGATTGGTCGCCGCCTGAGGAGGGTTAGCATGGCCCAACATCTCGTCATCCCCATCGGGCCGCAACACCCGGCCCTTAAGGAACCCATGGGCTTTCGCTTCCGGGTGGAGGGGGAGCGGGTGCTCGAAACCCACATCAGGATGGGATACGTCCATCGGGGCATTGAGCGGGCCTGCCAGGAGCGCAGCTACATCCAGGCCCTCTACCTCGTCGAGCGGGTGTGCGGCATCTGCTCCCATATCCACACCACTGCCTTCTGCCAGGGAGTGGAAGAGCTTTCGGGGGTCGAGATCCCGCCGCGGGCGCTGTACATCCGCACCATCGTCTGCGAGCTGGAGCGCATCCACAGCCATCTGCTCTGGCTGGGGGTCATCGGCCGCGACGCCGGCTTCGACACGCTCTTCATGTACACCTGGCGGGACCGGGAGACGGCGCTGGACATCCTGGAGGAAATCTCCGGCAATCGCATAAACCATGCCGCCAACACCATCGGCGGGGTGCGCATTGATTTGACCTCAGCCCAGATTGAAAGTATACTTGAAAAACTCGATTACCTGGAAGAACAGGCGCATTACTACCTGAAGTTGGTGACCACCGAGGCCACCTTCGTGGCCCGCACCCACGGGGTGGGGTATCTCTCCAGGGAAGACGGCCGTGCCCTCTGCGTGGTGGGCCCTACCACCCGCGCCTCGGGAGTGGATCGGGATGTCAGGCGGGACGATCCCTACGCTGCCTACGGGGAGTTGCCTTTCCAGGTGATCACCGTCACCGAGGGCGACTGCCAGGCGCGGACGGTGGTGCGGGTGAAGGAGATCATCGAGAGCGTGCGTATGATACGCCACGCTCTCCACAACCTGCCGGAAGGCCAGGTGCGGGTTAGGGTTCGCCGGCGCATCCCCCCCGGCGAGGTGATCAGCCGCGTGGAGGCGCCGCGCGGGGAACTCATCTACTACATCAAGAGCGACGGCACGGAGAGGCCGGCGAGGGTGAAGATCAGGGCGCCGACCCTGGCCAACATGGTGGCCGTGCCCCACATGCTCAAAGGGGCCCACATCGCCGACGTCCCCATCGTCGTGGCGGCCATTGACCTTTGCATCGCCTGCGCCGACCGTTGAGCGCGTATCGCGGACTCTGCGGGGCGTGAGCACGCTCATTCAACCTGCGTGACCCGACGGGGCTAGCCTGGGCCTTCCACTGGTTGGGGAAAGAGGCTGAACCTGCACCAGGAACACGAAACTGGTACGGGAGCAGCAATTCCCGTTCCATGGCGCCTCTGGAGAGTGGACTTTGAGGAATGCCCTCTTCGGGTCGCTCCCGGATATAGTAGCCAATAAGGCCCCCTGTTCGGCGTTCATGGTGCGCAGGTACGAACCTGAAGTTTCTTGGCTGCGGCGGACTCTCAAACGCCTACGAATACGAAAATGTGAATCTCAGGAGAAAATCTAGTGCCTTCTATTACTCAGACAAACGAGACACAAGACGAGATATCCCTCGGCCGGAGGTTCTTTCGCCCCCGGACCCTCGTCTCCTTCGCCATCGCCTTTGTTATCCTCTACTTCCTGTTGACCAGGGTGGAGATCAACGTCGAGGAGACGATGAAGGTGCTGCGAGGCACCAACCTGCCTCTCTTGTCTCTCTCCTTCCTGGTCTACTACCTGACCTTTCCACTTCGCGGCTGGCGCTGGCGTATCTTGCTCCTCAACGCCCAATTCGATGATCCCCCACCCATCAGGGACCTGACGGAGATCACTTTTCTCTCCTACTTCGCCAACAGCCTTGTCCCGGCTAAGCTGGGCGACATCTATCGTAGCTATCTGCTGAAAAGAAGCGCTGGCCTCTCTTTCTCCAAGACCATGGGCACCGTCGTCGCCGAGCGGTTCATCGCCCTCGTCGTCCTCTTCGCCCTGGTGGGGGTGATCAGCCTGATCGGTTTCGGCGGGCGGATGCCGGAGACCATCATGCAGACACTGGGGGTGACCCTCATCCTCGTCCTGGTGGCCGCAGTGGGCCTCCTGGCGATGAAAGGAGGAAGGAAATTTATCCAAAACATCCTTCCTGCGCGGTTGAGACCACTCTATGCACATTTCGAGGAAGGGTTGTTTCTGTCCTTCCGGCGCTTCCCTCTCCTCTTGCTGCTCACGATCCTCATCTGGGGGATGGAGGGAGGACGGTTCTTCTTTGCCGCCCGCGCCCTGAACCTCGCCATTGATCCCATGACCTCCCTCTTCATTGCCCTTGGTAGCGCACTGCTTACCACCTTGCCTTTCACGCCGTCGGGGTTGGGCATCGTGGAGTCGGCCATCGTCGTCGTGCTGCTTCTGGCCGGCGAACTGGGCATGGTTTCGGGAGTCAATGCCAACCTGGCCCTGTCCGTGGCCTTGCTGGACCGCCTGGTCTCTTACTGGGGGCTGATTCTCCTGGGCTCGGTGGTCTACATCTTCAGCAAAAAGACGAAGTAATGAGCCAATTGGTGAACATCCTGGTTTTCCCGGGCTTTCTCTTCCTGTTCGCCTGCGCCATGTTCTTCCAGTGGGCGGATCGAAAGCTCTACGCCCGTCTGCAGAGCCGGGTGGGGCCGCCCTGGTACCAGCCTTTCGCCGACTTCGTTAAGCTGCTGGCCAAGGAGGATGTGCTCCCCGAGGCCGCGGACGAGAGGCTGTGCGCAGCCCTGCCCCTGGTGACCTTTGCCGCCGTGGCTACGGCCATCCTTTACATCCCCGTGGGGAGGGCGGCCTCCTATGCCTTCGAGGGGGATCTGATAGTGGTGGCCTTCCTGTTGTGGGTGCCCATCCTGGCCCTTTCGCTGGCGGGGTGGCTTTCGGCTGGCCCCTTCGGCCTGGTGGGCAGCATGCGCGCCCTCACCCAACTCTTCGCCTACGAGGTGCCCTTCCTGATGGCCCTCTGCGGTCCTGCACTCCTGGCCAGTTCATGGTCTATCTCTGAGATCGCCGCCTTCCAGACTGACCACATCTGGACGGCGGCCCTGCAACCTATCGGCCTGCTGGTTGCTTTGACCGGCCTGGTGAGCAAGCTGGAGCGCGTGCCCTTCGACATCCCCGAGGCGGAGACGGAGATCGTGGCCGGAGTGTTGACGGAGTTCAGCGGCCGGAAGCTGGCTCTCTTTCGGCTGGCGCTCGATATGGAACTGGTGGTGTGCTGCGTCTTGCTGGTCAACCTCTTCTTGGGCGGCTTCAGTTCCCTCTTCCTTTTGGGGCTGAAGACAATGCTCGTGCTTTTCGCCCTCTCCTGCATCAGGGCCCTCTTCGCCCGGTTGCGCCTCGATCAGATGGTGCGCTTGAGCTGGGGGGTTCTGGCTCCCCTCTCGTTGGTGCAACTGATGATGGTGGTGTGGATGGGGGTTTTCTAGCATGAGCTCGCTCGCTTTCATGCTGCCCAGGCTCTTGGGCTCGTTGTTCCGCAGACCCTTCACCGTGAAGTACCCCTTCGCCCCCGCCGAAGTTTCACCCGCCTACCGAGGGGAACTGCTCTTCGACGCCGAGGCCTGCGTGGGCTGCGGGATCTGTGTCCGTGACTGCCCCGCCTTTGCCCTGGAGTTGATTGAGATAGCCGAGAAACAGTATGACCTTATCTATCATCGTGGGAGATGCGCCTTCTGTGGGCAATGCGAAGAGGTCTGCTCCCAGGGTGCCATTGCCCTGAGTACGGCCTTTGAGTTGGCCTCTGCTGAGAAGAAGCTCCTGAGTGCCCCGGCCACCAGAAGGTACGGACATTCTGCGTAGACTCTCAGAATCGCTCACCGCTGCAGAAAGTCTTTTCCGGTTCAATGAGCACAGATCGCTCGCCAAGAGCGCATCTGGGCTCTATTTCGCCCCGAGACGTAAGAACCAACCTTTCGA
>JACNHM010000621.1 GCA_014383605.1 Chloroflexota bacterium | reverse complement strand
AAAAATGGTGCGCCTTTCTGTCTAATGTCCCCCTGAGGGATGAAATGCAGAAGAGGCCAACCTATCCGATTGTGAAGAGATCATACCACGAACCCACTCGTTATGCAAGTACGATTGAAGCTCCGGACACACTCTCGTGACACAGCGACCCCAACGACGACGTCTCGATCAGGCTTGCCCTGAGCTGGGCCGAAGTGTGCGCTGCTATTCGCCTCAAGCACCATGCCTGGGTAGCCTCCCCCGGCCGTGTTGACGCCGCTCACGACCGCGCTTTTGCCGCAGAGACCGCCGAGAAAACCAAGAGGCCTCTGCCTGCTCCGCCTGCTCTGCGCTGAAGAAAGACCAAACACGACTACTGCACAGCGATCAAGTCCTTCAACTTCTCGAAAGTCGCCTCGCCGATGCCCTTGACGCGCATAATGTCTTCGATGCTGCCGTAGGGGCGGCCCTCGATGATGCGCTGGGCCATGGCCGGGCCGATGCCCGGTAGGGTGTCCAATTCCTCCGCCGTGGCCGTGTTGATGTTCACGCGGCCCGCTGGCCCGCTGCTGAAGCCTGACGTGGTCTGAAGCAGAGGCACGCTGACGACTGGGGGCGTCGGGGAGTTTTCCTGGCGACGGGGCACGTGCACCTGCATGCCATCGCTCAGCGACAGGGCCTGGTTGATGGCTTCCAGGTCTGCGTCGTCGGTGGCGCCGCCGGCGGCACCGATGGCATCCTCGATGATGCTGTCGGCGGGGAGTTCGTAGACGTCGGGGGCCTGCACGGCGCCGCTGACGTAGACGCGCAGCGGCCGCGGCGTGGGGGTGGGGGCTGGCGTCACCGTGGGCGGCGGCGGCAGGATCTCCAGCGGCGCCGGCTGCGGCCGCTTCACAACAAAGAGCACACTGCCCAGGGCGATGAGCCAGGCCAGGGAGAGCAGGATGTAACCGCGGTGACGACGCAGGAAAGACATGGCGGGGCCAAACTCCAAACTTCAAAGCTCAAAGTCCAAAGCCCGACTGTCTGATCACGGATCACGCATCACGGATCACGCATCACGGGTCACGGCCCGTGGCGAAAGCAGTAATCTGATCCAACACGGCCGGCAGATCCTCGGCCGTCTCCAGCTTCGTGGTCACGGTGAGGGTGATGTGTTCTTCGCGCAGCAAGCGGTAGCGGCGGTAATCCCGCTGCAGGCGACGGCCCTGGGGCACTTGCGCCGGCCGCGTGGCCGTGAAGCGCAGCCGCCCGCCGTGGTCAATGGCGACGGTCCAGACGCCGGGCACATCCTCCCGCCGCCCGACGACTTCGTCGTACGCCGTCACCTCCCAGCCGCGGGCGCGCAGGATGTCAACCAGAGGGGCGTATTCCAGATGGATATCTGCTTTCATGTGTCTTCACGTGGCCAAAGTAGACAAGTAGACAAGGGCGAAGGGCTATTCTGTGAGCGATATGGGCGTTTCACCGGGGGAGAGGATGTACTTGTTGCCGTAGATTTCGCTTCCCGTCTTCTGGCGTCGCACGTAGCCGATGTAGCCATTCAGCGTGCGTTCCGACTCTCGCCCCAGTCCGTACCATTCCTGAAAGCAGGTCTCGTCAATGTACCCCAGGTCATGAGCTGTGATGATGTGGTTGATCGTCTCATTCAGGGAGCCGCGGGCTGTAGTAGAAGCGCAGACTGTCCAGGTAGTGATAGCGGCCATAGCCTTCGGCGATGTTGGCCATCACGCTTTTGGACGAACGGCGCATCTGCAGGGCCAGATCGTACCGTTCCTTGGCTGGCAGTGAATCAGCCACCTTGTGGCATTCGATCATCAGCCGCCGCGCCAGTTGCCATGCCTTCAGGTCCTCGAAACCTTTCCCCACCGTCTCGCCGTTTTTTGCCTGCCGCTTCATCTGCTCTGCCTTGTCTACTTGTTTACTTGTTTCCTTGTCTACTTGTTTCCTTCCAGAACTTCAACCTGCTCCGGCCCGTCCACGATGATCTCCGGCCAGCCCTGGTACTTCTCGATCAGCCCGCTGACGCGGATGGTCTTGCCGTCGTACAGCACGTCCGGCACCTCGGGGAACTTGTCCCAATCGCTGGGGAAGATGACCACCTTGAAGTTGTTGTCCCGATCATCGTCGGGCATGAGCCAGATGACGCGGCCGCTGTTGTAGAGGTGGGTGATCGTCAGCTCCACCGTGAGCTCCTGGTAGAAGAACTTGCGGGCGTCCTTGTGGGAGATCACGCCGTCGGCGGGAAGGGCGGCATCGGCGGCGGGGAAGGGCTCTTCCGTGGCCACGGCCCAGTCGGCCTCGAACTGGGCGGCCAGTTGCGCCACCGGCTGCGCTTCGTCGAAGAGAATGCCCAGCTCGCGGTTGAAATCCAGGGAATTGGTGGTCAGGTTCTGCGAGCCCACGAAGCCGCGCCGGCCGTCTATGATGAACACCTTGGCGTGGATGTAGGGATCGTCGAAGTAACGCACCTGCGCGCCGGCCTGGCGCAGTCGGTCGCGGCCCGGCTCGTCCGTGTCCTCCTCGATGGGATAGCGGGGCGAGGAGATGATGCGCACTCGCACGCCGCGCTGCAGCGCCGCCGCGATGTGCCGCGTGACCTCGGGATCCTGCATGTTCTGCTGCTCGACGTCCAGCGTGGTCTGGGCCTCGTCAATGAAAGCTGCGATGCGCTCACGGGCGTTGTCGGGCGCCCAGACCAGGCGGCTCTCGTCCAGATCAATCCCCTCCCGCGCCCAATCGGCCTCGAAGACAGCCGTCACCTCGGCCACGTCCTGCGGGTTGCGGGTGATGACGCCGTACTCCCGATTGGCGCTGAAGGACGAGGCGGTCATGTTGCCGGTCATGATGAAGGCCACCTCGTCGTCAATGACCATGCTCTTCTCGTGCGTGTAGTTGAAGACCATGCTATCGCCCTTCAACTCCACGCCGCCGTCCTTCAGGTCGGTGACGATGTTGGGATCGAGGGCGCTGCCGTAGGGGTTCAGCTCCAGGATCATGCGCACGGACACGCCGCGCCGCACGGCGGCCTTCAGCGCGTTGATGACGTTGGGATGGGTGAGCAGATACACCTTCAGGCGGATGGACGTCTGTGCGTTGTTGATGGCCTCGAGGACGGGGGCTTCGCCGGCTTGCGGCTCGACGAAGAGGGTGAGGAAAGGACCAGCGGGAGTAGGCGTGGGCCGGCGCAGGAAGCCCGGCGGCTGGCAGGCAGTCAGCAGGGAGACGACCAGGATCAGAACCAGGGTCAGCAGCAGGAGCCTGGATTTCATGGAGATTTGCTCCAGACAGTGCCTATGACGTGGTGCGTGTTCCGTCTCGTCACACAACACGCACCACGTTTTACGCTTCACGTTTTACGTTTTACGTTTACTATCCCTCAGAGCCGCCGAACTTCTTCATGATGCTACTCAGAAACTCGATGGGCATAGGGAAGATGATGGTGGAGCTGTTGCCCTCGGAGATCTCCATCAGAGTTTGCAGATAGCGTAACTGGATAGCCGCCGGCTCCAGGGACATGATGTGGGCCGCCTCCGAGAGCTTCTGTGAGGCCTCCAACTCCCCCGCCGCGTGGATGATCTTACCGCGTTTCTCACGCTCTGCCTCGGCCTGGCGGGCCATGGCTCGCTTCATCGTGTCCGGCAGCTCCACGTCCTTGATCTCCACGATGCTGATCTTGACGCCCCAGGGCTCGGTGTGCTCGTCAATGATCTGCTGCAGGCGGTGGTTGATCTCCTCGCGGTGCATCAGCAACTCATCCAGCTCGGACTGACCCAGCACGCTGCGCAGCGTGGTTTGGGCGATGCGCCAGGTGGCCTGCCGGTAATTCTCCACCTTGACGATGGCATTGGCCGGATCCACGACGCGGAAATAGGCCACGGCATCCACCTTGACGGTGACGTTGTCCTTGGTGATGGCCTCCTGGGCGGGGATGTCCAGCGTGATCACGCGCAGGTCTACCTTCACCATGCGATCTATCATGGGGATGACGAAGAAGAGCCCTGGCCCTTTGGCTCCCACCAGCCGGCCCAGCCGGAAGATGACCCCCCGCTCGTACTCCTGCACGATCTTGATGGCCGAACCGGCGATGGCCAGCAAGACGACGATGAACACCCCGAACGTGGAAAGAAAAGCGAGAAACTGTCCCATGAGCATGCCTCCTTTGAAGATTTGCAGACACACCTGTCGCGAGTCCAGGCGATCTTTGCACCGAACAAGGGCCTAAAACGTGATGCGTAAAACGTAACCTGCTTCAAAGTCGCGCTTTACGTTTTGCGCCTTACACTTTGCAGAGACTGCTGGCTTCTCGCACGCAGGTTTGTGCCCTGCACGCCGATTATACCCCACATCCGGGCAAATGGCAAGTAATCCGACCGCCCCTGGGGTTTTGGCTGTGCCTATGGCCCATGCTATAATGAGCGCATCCCTTACGACCAGGAGAATGCTATGCCCAAGATTCTGATCCGCGACGTGGATATCATCACCCTCGATGAACAGGGGACGGTGCTGCGGCGCGTTGAGCTGGCCATCGCCGACGGCCGCATCGTGGCTGTGGGCCAGGCCCCTGCCGATTTCCTGCCCGACGAGACGGTGGACGGCCACAATCACGTGGCCATGCCCGGCTTCTTCAACGCCCACACCCACGCGGCGATGACCCTGGTGCGCGGCTGGGCCGACGATCTGCCCCTCGACCGCTGGTTCAACGAGCGCATCTGGGTGGCGGAATCGGCGCTGGAAGAGGAGGACGTCACCTGGGGCGCGGCGCTGGCGGCGGCGGAGATGATCCGCTCCGGCACGGTGGGCTTCGCCGACCACTACTTCTGGATGGATCAGGTGGCCAAGGTGGTGGAGGAAAGCGGGCTGCGGGCCACGCTGGCCTGGTGTGTCTTCGGCCTGGAAGAGGGTGAGATCGGCACCGACCTGCCGGGCACAGTGGACTTCGTGCAACGCTGGCAGGGCGCGGCCGATGGCCGCATCCGCACCATGCTGGGCCCGCATTCGCCCTACGTCTGCTCACCCCAGTTCCTGGCCCGCACGGCGGCGGTGGCCGCCCGCCTGGGCGTGGGCATCCACATCCACCTCTCCGAATCGCAGGAGCAGGTGGACAATTCGTTGGCGCGCTACGACCGCACGCCGGCGGCGCTGCTGGAAGCCAACGGCATCTTCAACGTGCCCACCATCGCCGCCCACTGCATCTACCTGCAGGAATGGGAGATGCAGGAGATCCTGGCCCAGCGGGCCGTGCACGCGGTGCAATGTCCCAACTGTCACATGAAATTGGGCATGGGCACCACGCCGGTGCCGCAACTCCTGGAACATGGCGTCAACGTGGCCCTGGGCACTGATGGCGCGGCCTCCAACAACGACCTGGACATGCTGGAGGAAGCGCGCCTGGCCTCGCTGCTGCAGAAGCACGACCGGCGAGACCCGGAGGCATTGCCCGGCGATCTGGCGCTGCGCATGGCCACGCGTAACGGCGCGCGGGCCTGCGGCTTTCCTGAAAGCGGCGTGCTGGCGCCCGGCCGCGCCGCCGACCTCATCCTGTTCGACTTCGACAGACCGCACCTCTGGCCGCGGCACGACCTGGTGTCCAACGTGCTCTACGCCGCCAAATCGCCGGACGTCAGCGACGTCATGGTCGCCGGCCGCTGGCTGATGCGCGACCGCGAGCTGCTGACCCTGGACGAGGAGCGCATCCGGCACGAGGCCGAGCGGCGGGCCTTGCGCATGGTGGGCAGCGAACTGCAGATCGTGCGCCAGTATAAGGGATAGGTGGTCCGTCAATGTCATCAAGTTAAGGTGTAGCGTAGGGCCTTGTGCCCGTTTTTGCCGTCCCAAAACGCCCACAAGGGGCCAGGCTACGCCTAACTTACTCATGCACCACGCAAACGGTGGTCGAAAAGGCAGTCTACCAAATCATTCTCAGCGCCGTGATCGAAGAGCACGCCTTGCCTGGCGACGCGGCATTGGCCGAGCGAGTGAACCAAGTCTTGCAAGAGGCCCAGGTTCCGGAGGCGGGTCGTGTGACAGAGCGGGCCACCAGCGGCAAGTTGGCTGCCCGGCTCAGCTCGTGATCGGTGACGATGCCCACCAGCCGGTCCCCTTCGACCACAGGCAGGCAGAGGCAGCCGCTCGCTCGCATGCGCCTGACGGCCGTGCCGATGGAGTTGGCTGGGGATACCGTGATGGGATTGGCGATCATGATGTCTGCCACGCACATGGCAGGCTCTCCTGACCATCCTCGGGAGATGTTGGTCCAGGCGAGGGCACTGCACAGCCTTCACCTTGTCACCATCATACCACCAATTTGCTGAAGTGTTCATGACCGAGGTCATGTCGTCTTTCGCGCTCCGAATTGCTGGTTCTTTCTCCCTTGTGTATCTGAGCCAGCTACGGCTTGTGTGCTGTGACTTTGATGCTGGCTACCTTGCCTCGCAGTTCACCCAGACCCTGAATCTGTTCCTGTGCCTCGTCTGCCTCAGCCCATTGTTCTATCTCGGCAAAGCTGCGTGCCGTGACCTCGATGTCGGTGAAACCTGCTTGCCCCATCTTGTCCAGGTAGGCCGTCTCGTCTAATGCCCCGGCCACGCAGCCAGCCCAGGCCTCGACGCTGCTGCGCACGGCCTCCGGTAGCGGGCCGTAGGTCACGATGTCGGAAACGGCCAAACGTCCTCCGGGTCTGAGGACACGATAGGCCTCAGAGAAGACCTTATCTTTGTCCGGAGACAGGTTGATGACGCAGTTGGAGATGATGACGTCCACTGCTTCGTTGGAGAGAGGCATGTCCTCCATCTCGCCATAGCGGAACTCGACGTTGGTGGCTCCTACCTTTTTGGCGTTCTGACGGGCCAGCCTGATCATCTCCGGCGTCATGTCCAGGCCGATGACGCTCCCTTGGGGGCCAACCTGGCGCGCCGCCAGGAAACAATCTATGCCGCCACCGCTGCCCAGGTCCAGCACCACCTCGCCCGGCTTAAGTCCGGCGATGGCTGTAGGGTTGCCGCAGCCTAATGCCATGTCGGTCACGCTTTCCGGGAGGTCGGTCAGTTCCTGGACCGAGTAGAGCCGCATGGCATGGGTGAGCCGGGCCACGTCGGTCTGGTTGGGGCCACAGCAACTGGCTTGCTGCGGTGGACAGCAACTGGCCTGCTGGGGCGGACAACAACTCGCCGCTCCCCCTGTCTCTACGAACTGGGCGGCTATCTCGCCGTACCGCTCGCGCACTCTCTCCTTGACTCTAGTTTCGCCTGCCATTTTCTGTTGCTCCTTTCTTCTGCTTTTGTTCACAAACTTAAATATTTGAATATGTCTATACATTGTCCCAAGAAAGAGCCCCAAGACCAGTAACCTTTCTCACCGGCGCTCAGGGTTCTTGTTCAACGGTACAGGACATTTCAGGGATGAATTTGGCCATCAACATGCCACAGCATTCCTGTATGTTCTCCCGGTTGAGGGAATAGTATACCTGCTTGCCTTCCTTACGGCTTCTCACCACCTTGGCGTTTTTCAATATATTCAAGTGGTGGGAGATGCTAGGCTGAGATAGTTTGAAGGCTTCGGCGATCTCGCCCACGTACATCTCTCGCTCTCGGAGCATCTCCAGTATTCGCTGCCTGGTGCTGTCGCACAGGGCTTTGCAGAAGTCAACACATTGGTCAGACATTACACTCACGCTATATGCATAGATATTTTTCAATACATCTATATATTAGCGCGCGTTGAGGGATTTGTCAAATCTCGAACCTTACAATCGCGATCTCTAAACCTGAAAATCTCATGCGGAGCTCGTGATGGTGATCAGTAATCCGTGATTTCCCCGCCTTCGATCTGGCGCGACTTGTCTTCGAGATCCAAGGGATGGTCAAAGCCGGGTTGGATGACGCCTTCTGGGGAATAGGCGGCCACGGTGGACCAGTAGCCGCGGCCTCCCTCGGCCTTGAATTCCAATGTGGCGATGGCCTTGGCTCCCTTGTAGCCATACAGCCAGGGGAGGATGAGCCGCAGCGGCGAGCCGTAGGGCGGAGGCAGCCGCTCGCCGTTCATCCGGTGGACGAAAAGGGCCCGCGGCCGCGCCAATTCCTCGATGGGCAGCACCTCCCAGTAACCGTCCAGGCATTGCATGTGGACGTGGGTGGCCTCGGACAGGGGCTGCACGAGCTCCGCCAGCGCCTGGTAGGTGAAACCGCCCCACTCCGCCTTGGCCGACCAGCACTCCACACACTTCAGGCGCGAGACCTGCTCGACGAGCGGCAGCCGCGCCTCGATCTCGTCCAGACTCAGCGTGATCGGCTCGGCCACCAGCCCTTCCACGGCGAGCCGCCAGGCTTCGGCGTCGGGTGGGGGGAAGGGCTTGACGTAGCGGATGTAGAAACCAGGCCGGTTCTCGTTGTGCAGCAGCTCAGACGGTGCTACCCGCCGCACGGTGGGCGTGGGCGAGGGTGGGGGCACGGCTGTGGGCCGTGGAGGCAGCGGGCTGGGAGCAGCCGTGGCCGTTGGCGGCACTGGGCCGGGGAGAGGTGTCGCCGGCGGCTCCACGCGCAGACCGCAGGCCGCCGCCAGCCAGCCCAGCAGCCCCAGCCCGCCGTAGCGCAGGAACCACCGGCGGCTGATCAGTTCATCGTGCCTTCTGCTCATGTGCGCTTCCTCCAACAACCACCTGTTGGGGCGTGCGCCCCAACAGGTGGTTGCTATTGTTGGGCGATCAGCGCTTCGAAGCGGTCAATGTCGGCGCGGATGACGTGCAGGCTGGATCGCCAGAAGTGGGGCGTGCGGATGTCTATGCCGAAGCGGGCGGCCAGCTCCGCCGCATTGCCCATCCCCGTCGAGGAGAGCAGGTCATCGTAGCTGGCTTTGAACGTCTCGGGATCGTCCTGGTAGCGGGCATAGAGTCCCAGTCCGAAGAGCAGCCCGAACATGTAAGGGTAGTTGTAGAAGGAGCGGCCCGTGCTGTAGTAGTGCGGTTTCAGGGCCCACATGTAGGCGTGGTAGGTGTCGGCGTCCAGCCCATCGCCGTAGGTCTGGCGTTGCCCGTCCAGCATCAGGTTCTTCAACTCCGCCGCCGACAGTTCCCTTTGCTTCCGTTTCTCGAAGACGTTTTGCTCGAAGATGAAGCGGCTGGTGATGTCCACCACCACCTGGCAAGCGTTCTGCAGGGAGGCTTCCAGGATGGTGATCTGCTCCTGCAGGTCGGCTTTACGCAGCGCCGCCTGCCGCACGATGGTCTGGCAGAAGATGCTGGCCGTTTCGGCCAGGGTCATGGGGGTCTGCCGCTGCAGCACCGTGCGCGAGGCCAGGTTGAGGTTGTGATAGGCGTGCCCCAGCTCGTGGGCCAGCGTGCTCAGGCCGCCGTAGACGGCTTTGTAGTTGGAGAGCACGCGCGACTCGTCGTCGCGCAGCCACATGCAGAAGGCGCCGTCCACTTTGCCGGGGCGGGGCTCGGCGTCTATCCAGCGCTCGCCGAAGGCCCGCTCGGCCAGTCCCCGCAGCTTGGGCGAGAAGGTGCCGAACTGCTCGACGATGAACTGCGCCGCCTCTTCGTACGGCCATTCCCTGACACCCTCTCCCACGGGGGCGAACATGTCATACCAGGCCAGGGCGTGCAGGCCCAGGGCGCGGGCCTTGGCCCGCAGGTAGCGTCGGAAGTCGGGGAACGATTCGTACGCCGCTTCCATCATGGCGTCCAGCGTCTGGCGGTCCATGTTGTTTACGAACAACATAGCATCCAGAGGAGAGTCCCATCCCCGCCGTCTGGCCAAAACGTTTACCTCGCCCTTGATGCTGTTCATGGCTGCGGCGAGGGGCGTCTCGACGCTCTGCCAGGTGGCGACCTCGGCCTCGTAGGCGCGGCGGCGCACCTGGCGGTCGGGGTCGTGGGCCAGGTTGCGCACGGCGCTCATGGGCAGCGTTTGCTCCTCGCCGTCCAGTTCCAGGGTGACCAGCAGTTGCGAGGTGAAGTTGCTGTGCAGCTTGCCCCAGGCAGTGCCGCCGGTCAGGTTCAGCTCGGTGGCCAGCGCTTCTTCCGCCGGGGACATCAGGTGGGTGGCCTCCTCCTTGGCTTTGCGCAGCATGAAGGCGTGCTCGCGGGCCAGTGCGGAGCGCTCGATGAGGGCTGCGACGTCCAGGGAGCCGATCCAGGCGGTGAAGCGGGTGTCCAGCAGGGAGAGCTTCATCGTGTGTTGCTGATACTCGCTGTACCTGGCCTGAGCCAGCTCGTTGCGGGTGTTGGTGGTGACGAAGCTGGCGATGTAGGCACCCAGGGTGTGCGTTTCCTCCAGCACGGTGTTGAAGCGCTCGATCACCGTTTCGAAGCTGTGCACCGTCGCCGCGTCGAGCGGGGCGGGTTCCCGCAGGCCGATGTGGTGCTCGTCGAACAGGGCCACCAGTTGGTCAATGGCCTGGACGGCGGCTTGAAAGCCGGTCTCGAATTCCACCGCTTCCAGGCTGGGATAGACGGGGGTCATGTCCCAGTGGGGCAGGGTGTTCTGCGATGCAGTCATTCACGTTCCTCCGAGGGTTGATAGATTGGTAGGTCGGTAGATTGGTAGATTGGGCTCTGAGTCAACAGGGTAGCACGTTAGGAATGTCAGGACAGCCAGGTTTTGCTCACCTGTGCTGACGCACGAAGCGCGCGGCGGTGGCGGCCTCGTCTTGCACCGCCTCCAG
>JACNHM010000199.1 GCA_014383605.1 Chloroflexota bacterium | reverse complement strand
CCACGTTGATGGTCACCATCTCCGTGTCGAAAACGTCGGCCTGGATCTGCCGCCAGAGAGCGCTGCGCCCGCCGCCGCCCGACGCCCGCACCTGCTCCACCGGGATGGCCATCTCGCCGCGGATGATCTCCAGCGAATCCCGCAAACTGTAGGCCACGCCCTCGAAGATGGCCCGCACCATGTGCAGCCGCGTGTGCCGCGCCGTCAGGCCGAAGAAGACGCCCTTGGCGTCGGGGTCGAGGTGCGGCGCCCGCTCGCCCATCAGGTAGGGCAGGAAGAGCAAGCCCTCGCAGCCCACGGGCGCTTGCTCCGCTTCCCGGTCGAGCAAGACGTAGGGGTCCACGCCGGTCAGGTTGCTGACCAGCATCTCCGCCCCGCCGAAGTTGTCGCGGAACCAGCGCAGTGACAGCCCGGCGCCTTGCGTCACGCCCATGACGTGCCACTTGCCGGGCACGGCGTGGCAGAAGCTCTGCATGCGCCCCTGCGGGTCCAGCACCGGCTCGTCGGTGAAGGCGAAGAGCACGCCGCTGGAGCCGATGGTGGAGGAAAGCACACCCGTCTCCACCACGCCGTTGCCCACGGCCCCGGCGGCCTGATCGCCGCCGCCGCCGACTACGGGTGTGCCTGGGGCCAGCCCCGTAGCTGCCGCCGCCGAAGCGCTCACCTTTCCGCTCACGACGGGCGATTCGTACACCTCCGGCAGCAGGTCGCGATCCACGCCCAGGGCGCGCAGCACCTCGTCGGACCAGCGCCGCTGCCGCACGTCGAAGAGGGTCGTGCCCGAGGCATCGGAGACCTCACTGGCGTACTCTCCCGTCAACTGGAAGCGGATGTAGTCCTTGGGCAGCAGGAACTTGCGACCCCGCTCGTACGTGCGCGGCTCGTTGTCCCGGATCCAGAGCAGTTTGGGGGCGCTGAAACCAGTGAGAGCCGGGTTGCAGGTCAGCTCGATGAGCCGCTGCGCGCCCACCCGCTCGGTGATCCAATCGCACTGCGGTTGGCTGCGCTGGTCGCACCAGATGATGGACGGGCGCAGCACTTCACCCTCGTCGTCCAACAGCACCACGCCGTGCATCTGGCCGGAAAGGCCGACGCCGCCAACCTCTTCGCCGCTCACGCCAGCGCGGGCCAGCGCGGCGCGCGTCGCCTCGGCGGTCGCCTGCCACCAGTCGGCGGGATCCTGCTCCGCCCACTGCGGCTGTGGGGTGTACAACGGATACTCGGACACAGCACTGGCCACGACGCGCCCCTCCTCGTCCACGAGCAGCGCCCTCGTGCCGGTGGTGCCGATGTCCAATCCGAGGTGCAAAGGCATATTCTCACTCCCAGTGGTACATTGGTACATTGGTAGATTGGTGCTTTGGCACCAGTCTCACAATTCACCAGTTTCCCAATCTACCAGTTTCCCAATTTCCGCGCTATGGATAGACTTATCAGTTTGAGGCGAAGCTTCGCTAGACAATCACTACCTCAATGCCGGCGAAGTCGCAGAAGTCAGCAATGGGCACGGTGAAGTCGCCGTGGATCATGCTGGCGTGGTGGATGAAGCCCTCCTCGACCAGCACGCGGTAGAGGTAGTCCAGATCGTCCACCTGCACCCAGCTCCAGGAGCCGCGCAGATCCTGATCGCTGGGAATGATCTCCCCCGTGGTGATGAGCATCTTGAACTGCCCATCGTACTCCACCAGCCGGTTGAGAGTCACCACGCCGGGTTTGAGCTGGAACTCACCCGTGCCCTGCGATATCTCATCGCCCACCAGCCGGTTCAGGATGCTGTGCGGCCGCAGGCGGGGCGTGCAGCCGGGGCAGACCAGCCCCTGCGGGGCGTTGCCGCAGTGCCAGGCGAAGAAGACATCGTCCAGCTCTTGATGCTGGATCGTCCAGTCAATGAAGTGCGGCACCGTCGTGCCCAGGGAGGCCAGGTACTGTACCAGCATGGTCAGCGCGCCGTGGATGTCCACCTCGCAGGAGGTCATGATCCCGCGCCCCGTCAACCGGCCCATGGTGGTGCAGGAGGAGATGCCATAGACTTCCTGCATGGCCGTCCAGCACTGCACGCCCATGCCCGAGAGATTCTTCTCGTCGGCCCAGGCGAGCAAGACCTGCTCCAGCTTGGCCGCCTTGAGCAGCGCCGTCCGATCCACACCGCTGCAATCGGCAGCGTCGCACGTCTGCGCCACGATGTCCGCCACCGCTGGATCGTCGTCGGCCAGGCCGTTAGCGGTGGCAAACACCTCCGCCAGCGAGATGGGCACCACCCGCTGGCCGAACTGCTCGATCATGGGGTACTCGTTGATGGCGCAGGTTTCGAAGCGCTCCGGCCGCGGCCCCACCAGCCCGACGCGCGCGGCGTAGAAGCCCTGGGCGATGGCGCAGGTGCGCACGAAATCGTCCACCGAGATCACGAACTCCTCCTCCTCGGGGAAGAAGATGCCGCCGAAGATGAAGGGAATCTTGCGCCGGTAGAGCCCCGAGGAGATGGAGAGGGTGCCGCAGAAGGAATCGGAACGGCGGTTGCCATCAGCAGTGAACTCGCCCTCCTTTGTGCCGAAGAGCAGGACGGGCACGCCCAGGGCCTCGGCCACGCTGACGGCGGAGATCTCGTCGCCGAAGGTCATAGCGCCGATGATGACGCCCGACACGCCCGCCGAGCTGAAGAGGTCAATCACCGCCTCGGCGTCGTTGTCGTCCCGCACCAGGCCGTTCTGTGTCCAGTTCTCGTCGGGGACAACGACCTCCAGCCCCTCCACCTGAGCCAGCGCCTCCAGCGTGCGCCGCCGCATGTCAATGGCCCACTCCTCGTCGAAGGGCACGCGGTGAGCCGGCACGAACCCCAGTGTTACCTTTTCCATGAACAACTTCTCCTTTGCAGATTTGCAGATTTGCGATTTGCAGATTTGTGATTTGCCGATTTGTGATTTGCCGATTTGCTAGTATCGCCCGTACTCCAGCGCCGTCTCCAACACCGTGACGATGTTTTCCGGTGGAACCAAGGCCTGGATATTGTGCACGGCAGCGAAGACGAAACCGCCGTCCGGAGCCAGGTCGTCAATGCGGCGCTTGACCTCGTCGGCCACCTCTTGCGGCGAGCCGAAGGGCAGCACGTATTGGGTGTCCACCCCGCCGCCCCAGAAGGTGATGTCCCGGCCGTACTCCTGCTTGAGCCGCCGGGTGTCCATGCCGCGGGCGGAGACCTGCACGGGGTTGAGGATGTCGAAGCCCAGGTCAATCAGATCGGGGATCAGGTCGAAGACCGCCCCGCAGCCGTGGTAGTAGACCTTGGCGTCCGTCTTGCGTTTGATGGCCTCCAGCAGGCGGCGCTGTTTGGGTTTGACCATCTGGCGGTAGATCTGCGGCGAGATGATCCAGCCATCCTGCCCCGCTACGTCGTCCCAGTAGCAGAACACCTGCAGGTATTCGCCCACCTGATCCAGGTAGTTGTTACAGGACTCGATGTAGATGTCGGTGATCTGCTCCATCAGCCGGTCGGCGAACTGCGGCTCCTGTATCAAGGCCATGAGGAAGCTCTCCAACCCCATGGTGCGGGCCGGCTGCTCGAAGATGCCGCCGCCGATGATGGCATTGCCTACCAGGGCGTAGTCCGTGTGCTCATAGAGGTATCGGGCCTGCTGGCGAAGGCCGGCGATGGCCTCCGGAGGGTCTGGCCGCGGCCAACTGTAGCTGTCCAGGGCCTCCATGGTCGCTTCCCGGATGGGAAAATCCACCCAGTCGAAGTACAGACCGCCTTCTTTGGGCATGTGCAGTTTTGAGCCCCAGCGGTCAATGAGAGCATAGTACTCCCCTTCCTCGAAGATGGCCACGTCCGGCGCCGTGGCCGCCGGCAGTTGCACCATGCGGAAGTCCACAGCGAACCGCTCCAGAAGGGCCTCGTCCAGATAGGGCAGTTGCTGGACGTAGTCGGCCATCCGGAGCTGCTCCACCGCCATGCCCAGGTGCTTCTTGAGCTCGACGTAGGCATTTCTGTGGATGGACGAGCAAATCGTCCCACCCAGATCAATGGGAATGCGGTCGGGCTCCTGGTGATTCAGGGCCAGCATCACTCTGTCTCGCGGTCTCATCGGGCTTCCCTCCGCACAGGCCAGCATCTCCAAAGGGACGACGAAGGACGAAGGACCAACGACGAATTCGTCCTTCGTCGTTCGTCTTTCGTCACTTCTGTTCGACGCACGGGAGTCTCAGGCTCTGACTCAGCCGCGCCACAAGGAACCGTAGGGCGTGTTCCTGACGGTATTGACCATGGCCCAGAAGTTCTCCAGCGGCGTGTCCAACTGGACGTGATGGGTCGGTCCGATGATCAAGCCCCCACCCTGGCCCAGCGTCCGCAGCCGGGTGATCACTTCCTGCCGCACCTCCGCCGGCGTGCCGAAGGGCAGGGTGTGTTGCTCGTCAATGGAACCCCAGAAGCACAGGTTGTCCCCGTACGCCTGTTTCAGCCGGGCGGGATCCATGCTCCGCGGCTGGACGGGGTTGAGCACATCCAGTCCGACCTCGATCAGGTCGGGGATAATGGGATCAATGGCCCCATCCGAATGGTAAGCGACCTTCACGTCGGGATTGCTGCCTTTCAGCTTCGAGATAAACGTTGCCATCCGCGGCTTGAAGAAGCGGCGCCAGGTGGCGGGGGAGGTGAGCATCCGGTGCTGGGCGCCCACGTCATCCCCGATCCAGATCATGTCCACGCCCATCTGCACCAGCTTCTGGGCGGCGGTGAGGTGGTAGCTGAACGGGATGTCCAGAATCCGCTCCATCAGGTCGGGATGGAGGGCCAAATCCATCAGCGCCCGCTCGTATCCCCGTAGCGCCCAGGCCGTCTCCCAGATCGTCGTGACCGTCACGCCCACGATCCAGTACTCGTCCTGGAAATCCTCGATGACCCTGGCCGCTTCAGTGTACAGCTCCGGCCGGTGCGGATCGGGCGGCTGGTAGGATTCAATCGCGGCGTCCTCGGCCAGGGGATGCCCCACCATCTCCGTGTAGTGGCCCGTGCCGAAGCGGGTCTCGTAGGCGACGTTCCGCCAGCCCACGCCCCACTCGTCGGTGTAGGACAGGCCGTCGTCGCTGTAGGCATCGGTGGCGTAGTAGGAATTGGCCCAGCCCACCGAGGTCAGGAGCATATCTTCGTCCAGGGCGCGCTCCAGGGCGTAGGTGTTGCCGCCGCCGTGGGGGTTGTGCAGATCTTCGTCGGTCAGCCCCAGATCGTCCTTGAGGCGGGAAGCGAACTCCGGCGTGAAGCTGATCTGCAGGGGACAACGATCCGGTTCCTCGTGGCTGAGCGCCATCAACACTCGATCCCGATGCTTCATCCCCCCACCGCACCTCCCAGCGACTGCCCTACTCCAACCTTCTGCTCAACGCGGCGTGCATGGACACGGAGATGATGATGATCAAGCCATACAGCAACTGCGTCCAGAAACCGGTCAGGCCGATGGCCACGATGCCCGCTTCGATGGCCCCGATGATGAAGCAGCCGACGAAGGTTCCTAGAACAGTCCCTGTGCCGCCGAACACCGACGTGCCGCCCAGGAACACGGCGGCCAGCGTCCTCATGAGATACCCCTCGCCCAACGTGACCCAGTAGTAGTTCACCTCCAGGCTGGCCAGGACGCCGGCAAAGGCCGCCGCCAGACCGACCAAAGCGAAGGCCATCATTCTCGTGCGGGCCACGTTGACCCCCATCAGCCGGGCGCTGTCCTCGTTGTCCCCGATGAGGTACACGTGGGCGCCGAATTTGTGGCGGTTCAGAAAGAGCCAGACGAGCACCGCCACCACGATCGTCCAGATCATCTGGGCCGGCAGGTAGCCCGCCAGTCGGCCCACCAGCGCTTCGTGCAGGATCGTCGTCTTCAACGGCACAAGCGAAGCAGGCCTGCCGCCCGTGATGACCAGGACCGCCCCCCGCCAGAAGAACTGCGTGCCGATGGTGGCCACCAGCGAGGGGATGCCCAACTTGACCACGATGACCCCATTCAGCAGCCCGATCACGAAGCCGGCCGCCAGACACGGGATGAAAGCCAGGAACGCGCTGCCGGTGGCCGCGAAGACCCTGACGAACACCAGCATGCCCATGGCCATGATGGATGGAAATGACAGGTCCATCTCGCCGGCGATCACCACCATCGTCAGTGGCAGGGCCATGACCGCGAAGAACGGTATCGTGGACATGTAGGCGCGGTAGATTTCGGAAGAAAGGAACGTCTGCGGCGCGCCGATGATGAACACCCCCCATATCGCCAGCAGGACACAGACGATGCCGATCTGCAGCCCGTACGTGCGCGCAACCCTGGCCAGGTTGGCCGAACGACGCGCCGGTTCTTGGGCATGAGAAGGTGAGGTCATTTCAATTCCCTTGGCGATGATGATAACCAGGACGCTTCTGCCGCATACGCGTTCACTGACGGCGCACGCAATATTATGTCAATCAATACTTCCCGTTCGCGCCACCCGATACATCTTGTCCACAAGCTGATCCAGAGTGATGTCCCTGGTCAGGAACTCACCGGCCACCATACCTCTGTCCAAGACCACAACCCTTTCGGCGACGGAGTACACGTGGAATATGTTGTGATCAATGAATATGCACGACTTGCCGGCTTCTTTGATCCCGCCCACAAAATCCAGCAGCTTCCTGGTCTCCGACAGCGACAATCCCATGGTCGGCTCATCCAGGATGATAAGCTCGGCATCGAAGTGCAAAGCCCGCACGATGGCGACACCCTGTTTTTCGCCACCCGAGAAAGTGCGGACCACAGAATCGGCGGCCACAGCGGCCGACGTGAAGCCCATGGAGCCGACCATCAGTTTCTCTGTCTCCCGCCTCATCCCCTTCACGTCCAGGAAGCCGTAGCGGGTGGTGAGCTCCCGCCCCATGAAGATGTTGCGCCACAGGGTCTGCAGGTCGGCGAGGGCCCGTTCCTGGTACACCGTTTCGATGCCCAGTTGCCGGGCCTTAGCCACAGAAAGATCGCCCAGCTTCTGGTCCTTGAAGTAGACGTCGCCATTATCCTGCTGATGATAGCCGGTGACGATCTTGATGAGCGTGGACTTGCCGGCGCCATTGTCGCCCACTAATCCCACAACCTCGCGGGGGGCGACGGCAAAGTCCACATCGCACAGCGCTTGCACTTCCCCGAAGCGCTTGGAGATGTTTCTCATCTCAAGCATGTAATCCATACAGCCATCTCCTGGGTAGTACTGCACCAGGGGGTAAATTGGTAGATAGGTACATTGGTATCTTGGGCTCTGCTAACCCCATCACCCAATTTACCAGTTTCCCAATCTACCAATTTACCAGTTTCCCAATCTACCGGATCTGCTTCTCCACCAGTTCGGCCAGGATCTCGACGTTGTCCTTGTGGCCGAAACCGGAACCGGTGTCAATGTGCAGGCCGGAGAACTTGTACAGATCGGTCAGGCAGATCTGCACGATGGGCAGATAGCCCTGCAGCCACTGCTGCTGGTCGAGCACCAGGTCCGTCCAGCCGCCGCGGATGGCCTCCAACGTGGCCGAGGAGAGGTCGAAGCCGATGCCGTAGATGTCGTCCGGGCCCTTGCCCGCCGCCTTCAGGTAGGTCTCCAGGGTGGCGGTCAGGCCGCCGTGGTCAGTGCAGACCAGCTTGACATCGGGGTTCGCCGACACGTAGCCGGTGAAGACCGGGGTGCCGGCGGTGGCGTCGGCGTTGGTCGCCGAGTCGATGTCCAGGTAGTCCACGGTCATGCCACCCTCTTCCAAGGCGTCAATGACGCCCTTGGTGCGCAGCCCGCGGGTCGGCTCGGCCAGCAGCCCCCAGACCATGGCTCGATCGCCTGAGCCGAGGCCGCTCCTCTTGAGCGCCTCCGTGCCCAGCATGTAACCGGACTCGTACAGCTCCTGGCCTACGTAGCCGAAGCCGTCGGACTTGTACCTTCCCTCCAGCCGGGGCAAGGTGGTGTTCTGGCTGGTGACGACGATCCCCTTGGCGCGGGCTTCGTCAACCACGGTCTCGAAGGCGTCATCACCGGGATGGCCCATGATGGCGATGCCGTCGGGGTTGGTGGCCGCGGCTTCTCGGAACTGGCGGACCATCTTCTCGGTGTTCCAGTCCGACCACATGTACTCCACATCAGCGCCCAAGTCCTCGGCGGCAGCCACGGCGCCGTTGTAGACGACGGTGGCAAAAGGACAACCGGGCGGCCCGCCGGGGAAGAAGACGATCTTCACGCCCGCGCAGCGCTTGGCAGCAGCGGGGGCTGCCGCTGGCGGCGCGCAGGCCGTGATCAGCAGCACCAACACGATCAGCGCACCGATCAGCCAACTGAATTTCCTGAGTTTCATGTCTTTCCTCCTTTGGAAAACGAATGGGGCTTCTTTGCTAGATCCCCCTGAGATAAGGTTGGTGTTGTCCAAAGCGTGGACAACGAGACGACACACGGAGAAGCATACGGTCAGACGTTCATCACCTCCCTTCACAGGCGTTAGAAGAGGCTCACAGGGCCTTCTGCGGCACGCGGCCAGTCCTGAGGTTGACGGCGTCACCACGTACCGCCAGCATTATATCCACAAAGCGCCCCATCGTCAACATCACGTGGTTCATCATTCTCCCTTAACTGCGCCGGCCGTCAGGCCTTCCACCAGGCGGTTCTGAACGAAAGAGAAGAGAATGACGGTGGGCACGATGGTCAGCACGGTCGCCGCGGCCACCTGGCCCCAGCGAATGAGCAACGCCGAAGAGAGCCGCTGGAGCACCAGCGTGACCGTGGCCGTGCGCTGGCTCTGGTTGATGATGGAAACGATCAGATAATCTCCCCACGAGACGACGAATGAAAAGAAGGCCGCCACCATGATGCCCGGTGCAGCAATAGGCAGGATGACGTACACCAACCGCTGGAAGATGCTGCAGCCGTCTATGCGGGCGCTCTCATCTATGTCTGCCGGGATATTGTCGAAGTAGCCTGTCAGCATCCATATCTGAAACGGCAGCACCAGGACCATCTGACCCAGCACCACGCCGATGGTCTTGTCCAGCAGGGAGAGAGAGAAGATGATCAGGTACATGGGGATGATGAGCAGAACCTGCGGGAACATCTGCGTGGAGAAGATGCCCATGATCAAGGCATTCTTGCCCCGGAAGTCAAAGCGGCTGAGCGCGTAGGCGCCGGTGATCGAGCAGATGAGCGAGAGCAAGGTTACGCTGGCCGCGATGCGGAAGGAGTTCACGAAGTACTGGGGATAATCGGTGACCGAAAGGATGGTGGCGTAATTGTCCAGGGTGAACTCGCTCAGGGGCGGGATGACCTTGCCCGTGAAGATCGAAGCCTGCGTGCGGAAGGAGGTGTAGATGATCCACAGCATGGGCAGGATGAAGAAGATCAGCGAGACGATGACCACCAGGTAGGAAAGGACCGCCGTGACGATCCTGTTCGCGGTTTTGCTGCTCATTGCCGAACCGCTCGCCTCTCGGAAATGCGGATGTAGACGACGAAGTAGATCATCAGCAACACGAGCATGACGGTACCGATGCTGGCCCCGTAGCCGATGGTGTAGCTGTTCCAGCTCTGGCGATAGACGTAGACAGGGAGCACGTCCGTGGCGTTCACCGGCCCGCCGCCGGTGGACAGCCAGACAAAGTCAAAGTTGTTGAAGGTCCACAACACGTGGATGGTGACCATGACGATGATCATGCTGCGGATGCCGGGCAGGGTGACGTTGATGAACTGCTGCCAGGCATTGGCTCCGTCAATCTCGGCGGCCTCGTAGTAACTCTTGGAGATGGCCTGCATGGCCGCCAGGAAGGCCACGCCGTAGAAAGGCACATTCCGCCACAAGTGCAGGAGCATGATGAAGGGCAGGGCCATGTTGAGGTCTCCCAGCCAGTAGCGGTTCAACCCCTTGAACCCCAACCCTTTCAGGACGATGTTGATCAACCCGACGTCCGGCTGGGCCATGAACTTGAACATGATCACCGTCGCCGCCACGGGGATGACCCAACTGGCCATGATGATGCTCTTGAAAAACGCCATGCCGGGGAGATCCTGCTTCATGGCCGAGGCCAGGACCAGGCCCAGGATGAGTTGAAGGATGACAACAACAGTGGTCAACAGCACGGAATGGTACAGGGACAGCCAGAAGACGTCATCGGAAGCCAGGCGGATAAAATTGGCCAGCCCCACGTACCGAACGGCGTCCTTCAGCAGATGCTTGTTGGTGAATGCCACCCGCAGCCCATCCAGCAGGGGATAGACCGTGAAAAGCACCATGATGAGCAGGGTGGGAAGAAGCAGCAGAAGTCCCTTGTGTCTTTCCTTCATGGGGGATCGCCATCACTCTCTGGGCAGAAGGTGGGGCATGCGGGGAGCATGCCCCACCTTGGCCATCGGACTTCTCAGTGGATGCCTGCGGTTACAACTCGCCGGCTTCCTTCAGCTTCATGATCTCGTCGTAGAGCCACTGCGCCGCTTCGGCCGGCGTCTTCTCATCGTAGATGACGTAGTTCACCGCCTGCAGGTTGGCCAGGCTCACGGGACCCCAGTTGATGGGCGCCATGGCCACCGACTTGGGCAGCTCGTTGGCGAAGCCCTGGATCCACCAGCCGATGTCGCTCTCGGTGAACACGGGCATCTCCAGGGAGTCCTTGCGGGCCGGGATGCCGCCGGATTCCGCCAGCCATTCGCCCATCTTCTCCTTGGAGGTGATGTACTTGATCAGCTCCCAGGCCCCTTCTTTGTCTTTGGCATAGGAACTGAGCATGATCGGCTTGACCTCCAGGTAGGT
>JACNHM010000531.1:2110-10804 GCA_014383605.1 Chloroflexota bacterium | reverse complement strand
CCAGCCCTGGAGCCAGAGGCGGGCGCCAGAAGGCATGAGCCGCGCCAGGGCGAAGATGAAATCGCGATGGTGGCGAAAGCGTGTCAGTTCGCTGGCATCTTGTGGAGAGATCTCCGTCTCCATAGCCTGGCAGATGAGGGCCGCATTTTCCTCCGGCTGGCTGAGCCAGTCCAGCGCCACGTTCTGGTAGGGCCAGGCTACGATCTGGCTCATGAGGGCTGAAACGTCTACCCCCTGACGCTGCAGGCCAGCGACCATCGAAACCGCTTCCGTCTGGGTCAGCCGGCGATAGGCCAGGTTGCCGCCTTCGTCACGGGCCGGCACGTCGCAGCGCTGGGCCAGCTCCTGGGCCGCCCGGTGCAGTTCGGGATCAAGCCAGGGCCAGCGCAACAGTTGCAGGAAGGTTTCGGGGTCCACCTGCTTGCTTTCCATCGGAAGCGGAGCGCGGGGCGGAGGCGATGCGGTTTGGCGCTGGTCTTCCTCTCCTTGAGCTTTCCACTCACCGAAATCAGCGAGATCCTTCTGCCAACGCTCCTCGCTCCCTTCCGGATCGTAGCGGTCGAGAAGGCAGCTATCGGGACAATATGTCCAGTGCCAGCCGTGATTGTGGTCGCTCTCGGCCGATTCGATCTCCTCGCGCATCATCTGGCAGATAGGGCAGTCATCATCGGCGATGGCCTCGTCTGCGTATTCCTTGGGGATCGGGTTGGGCTCGCCCAACTGTTCTCTCCAGATCACCTCACGCGGCGCAGAGCCGTAGAGCTCCTCCTGGGGCGTGAAGAACCAACTGCGGATCAGTTCGTCCAGACGGGCGGCCTCCGCCTCTACGGTAGTGGCCCCACTCTTGGCCTCGGCCAACAGTTCGGCGGCTCGGTCGCGCAGCCAGAGGACCAAATCGCTGTAGAGGGCGCATTCCTGAATCGACATGGTTCATCTCCTTTCCTTGTCACCAACAGTTGGCGTTGCCGGTTTACGAAGCTGTAGAGGGACGTTTGGATTTCGTAAGAGATGTCTACGTCGGGGGAGGGAAGTTTCATGGTCATATCTCCTCTGCCTTCGTGCCTTGTGCCTTCTTGAGATGCGAATGGTGCCGGTATTCTATCACGCCTGGCGCCAAACGACAACGGGCGGATGTCCGACAAAGCGGCAAAGGGATAAGGCACGAATGAACACGGAAAGGCGCGGAAAACAAAGAGGTCTCCGCGTTCGTCTGCGTTTGTCCGCGTCCCACCGGATTGTCCAGCATGCAGTTGACCATCACACTCGCAAGAGGATGTGCCAAGATCAGACGCGGTAGGCCTGAGGGACGTACGCAGGCAGCTTCTTCTCGGCAAAGATGGGCTGCAAGCGGGCGAAGCGCTGGCGACCATCCACCAGTGGGATGCTCGGCCAATCGTCGCCGATGAGCGGGCGGGCGTAGCGCACGAAGTCGTCGGTCACATCCAGCCGGCTGGGAGCGATCCAGGCCGCAGGGAAAGATCGCTCGGAGTTAGCCACCAACTCCAGCTCCACCTTGTCATAGCGCACGTTGTAGATGGGGCCGGGCTCCCGCAGGATCGTGGCCATGTAGCCGGAGCCATCCTCCAGAGCCAGCAGCACGGCCTTCTGCCCCACCTTGTATGCTTCCTCCAGATCCACCGTCGAAGCGTAGATCATGCTGTGGCGCTGGTCGGTGCCGGGCACATTGCCGCGGGCGGCGCCGCGCGCCGCCAGCCCCACGTCGTTCAGGTAGTTGACCACGATGCGCTCGACGTTCATCCGGCTGGAGGAGAACATGACGTGCCCGAAACTGTCCTTCAGCACGCCCAGTTGCTCCTGGGGGACGGAGAAGCCCTCGCTAATGACCAGCAGGCAGCGGCCCCGCTGGCGCAGCACGTCGTTGACGGCGTCGGCCAGCTCTGAAAGCATCAGCCCCGACTCCCGCAGGGCGATGAGCAGGGGCATCTCTCGCTGCGGGTCGGCCAGGCGGGCGGCGGCGGGGATGAAGCCGATCTTGCGCCCCATGGCTTGCATCACCAGTACCGAGTCGGCGGGACAGGAGCCGGCGTTCTCCTGGTTAGCGTTTTGCACGGTGAGCGCCCAGTAGCGGGCCACCGAGCCGTAGCCTGGCGTGTGGTCAATCAGCTTGAACTCGGCATCGCCCACGTCGTTGTCAATGGTCTTGGGCACGCCGGTGGAGACGAGATCCAGTCCCCGCTCGCCGGCCAGTCGCGCCACCTGGTGGGCCGTATCCATGCTGTCGTTGCCGCCGATGTAGAAGAAGTAGCCGACGTTGTGGGCCTTGAAGACCTCGACCACGCGCTCGAAGTCCTCCTGCTGGGCGGTTTTCATCTTGTAGCGGCAGGTGCCGATGGCCCCGGCAGCGGGCGTGACGCCCAGCAGGCAGATCTCCTCCGCGGGCTGCGCCGAAAGGTCCAGAAGTTCCTCTTGCAGCAGGCCCTCGATGCCGTGCCAGCCGGCATAGACCGTGCCGAAATGCTCCGGCATGGCCCGGCAGGTTTCCCCGATGCCGCGCAGCGAGTTGTTGATCACCGGTGTTGGGCCGCCCGACTGGGCGACGACGACGTTTCGAGGTCGAGCCATGTCATACCCTCCAAACCTCTGCTCCGTTCAACGATATGATAGGCCAAGTTGAACCTTTTGTCAAACAGTGCGAAGGCTGCTATACTATACTCGGCTCAGATGGACGATGTGGAGTTGGTGGGCTTCGAATTCGAGGATCACAGGACAGAGGTGGAGGTGATGGCCACCCTCTACAGGCAGCGTCCCATCACCGCGGCCGAGGCTGAGTGGTTGAGCGATGAGTTGAGCCGGGACATCGGCAGGCCGACGCGCGTCCGCTTGATGACCATCCCCATCACGGAGGTCGAAGCCCCACCTCGCTAGCCCTGCTCACAGCTCGGCTGCCCGATGAGAGGGAGTTGTACTTCCGCACAAGGGCTCGGAGTGCAACTCCTCGCCAACACTGTGCAACTCCTCGCCATCAATTGTGATGTGCTGAGCTCCGCTCACAGCCCGGACCTGTTCAGTTCGTCTTGCAGAGCGGGCAGCCGCCGCTGCTCCTCCCGCAGGCGGGCGATGTACGGCGCTTCCTTCCCTCTCAAAATGGTAGTTCGTGAACGGCGAAGGTGCCATGAGCTGTGGCTTCCAACCAGCCCTGGAGCCAGAGGCGGGCGCCGGACGGCACCAGCCGCGCCAAGACAAAGATGAAGTCGCGATGGTGGCGAAAGCGAGCCATTGTCACTGAATACGCAGATAAGCCAGGATGTCGTAGGCAGCCTCGTAGTCCATCCGTCCGGTCTCTTCCATGAACCGGAAGAATTTCTTGAAGCTGACGACGCTGCCTTTGATCTGGACACCCGGCGGGAGTGGTCCGGCCAGGTAAGCGGTTACTTCAGCCGTCGTGACTTGGTCGAAACGGCGCGGCGGTTTCTGACGCTCCAGGTAGGTCTCGGCAAAGTGATGGACGTTGCTGACGTGCCTCTCGACGGTCTGCGGACGCAAAGCGTACTTGCCCAGCCAACGACGAAACGCCTTGAGTATAGGTGCATAACTGGACTGGACAGCCGCCTCGTCCTCTCCTGGCTCGGGCAGCAGGGAGGTGATGATGCCGAAGCGTTCTTTGGCGTCGCGGTAGCTATCGTTGAGACTGCGCCGGATGCCGCCGCCGAAGATCACGCTGTAGGGTTTGAGCAGGCCATCGAAGACGATATGCGCTCGGAAGGGCAGTAGCACCGCTTGGACCAGGGTCGGAAGGGGCATGGGCACGACCTCGTCGAAGTCGCTGCGCAGCCCCAGCACGCCGTAGGCCTTCGCCGGTTCTTTGTCGTCGAGAAAGACGGTGTACTTCTTCAGGTAGCGGAAGATGTAGAACGTGCCGGCCTTGCGGTGATGCCAGGAGCGGGCGATCTCCAGGTGACCGGCGGGCAGGGTATGGGGATTGACGGCCAGGAACTCGTCCAGCAGGCTCATGTCGTCGTAGAGTGCCTGGCGCAAGGCGTCTATCTTCTCCAACTCCGCAAACATGGTGAGGTCCTCTCGCGTCTCCATCTCCGGAAACAGTTGGCGCTGCTGGTTTACGAAGCTGTAGAGGGACGTTTGGATTTCGTAAAAGATGTCTACGTCGGATGGGGGAAGTTTCATGGTCAGATGTCCTTTGCTCGCGTGCGGTTTGCCTTTTTAGGCATTGAGGTAAAAGTCGCACGTTAACAATCCAAGACAGCTTCAGCCCAGGCGGTCACTCGTTGCTGCCTCACTGCTTCCCGCTTGTGGCGCCACTGGTAGCGTCGGCGAAAGAGCGCCTGTCGCTGCTCATAGCGGGCACGCTCGGCGAAGTACGCCTCCCAACTGACTTGAGCCAGGCGTTCCCACAACTCTTCGGGAGATGCCCCCTGGTTCTGGAAGACCAGCCAGGCCCCATGACGGCGCAGGGGATCACGCAGGTCTTCCACACCGCGTTGCCGTCTGAGATGCCGTTTGATCTGCCCATACAGGTTTTCGTGGTCGTTGTTCGTACGGGGCAAGCCCATGATGTTGTAGCAGTGAAAGAGCCCCGACCAGTAGCGTTCGCTGATCGCCAACAGCTCCTTGCGAAAAGCGGTCAGCCAGGGGCTGAGATCCGACCTGTCAGCCAACGGGCCCAGGTAGTGAGCCAGTTGGCGGGCGACCCTATCGCCCCCCGGAGACGCTTCCTTCTCCGTGGGCAAAGGAGCCTGCTGCAGAATGACCTTGATGGGCTTCACCCAGTCGAGGGCCTGTTGTACCTCGGTAAAGGGCTGCCGGTAGGCCGGCAACGTCTGGCTTAACACCCGGTGCCAATGGCGCAAGTGGGGGTCCTCACCCAGCGCCAGACATTGGGCCAGCGTTTCCTGCAGGGCGCAGAGGTCGTCGAACATAGGCAACCCGGACATCTCAAAGGGGGCCCGTCCCGTGCGTGATAGGGCTTGTTGCATATCCATGGCCAAGTCCCGCACCACCTGCTGCCGGGTCGGCGGTTGCCCAGTGACATCTTCAGCGGGGACAGCCTCCACCAGCATCCCCGTGACCAACTGAGGGGGAAAAAACCGAGCCTTCCGGCGCGGATAACACCCCCTTCATGCTTTCCCGTAGCGCTTCGCGGATGGTTTTGCGTAACTCCGTCTTGAGCGCCGAATCGTGGTCGTAAATAGGGCGGGTGACATTGCCCAGGTAGTGCGATTGGCACCATTGATGGGGCACTTCCGGCCAGGTCTCCTCCAACGCTTTGCGCACACACCTTTGTTTGTCGCTCAGCGTGGCCAGCACTGGCAGTCCGAGGTCCGCCACCGGGGCCAGCAAACCCTTCAAGGTCTGGTGGTTCACCCGGGGCAACCAGCCCACCACAAGGATCAGTTCGCTTTGTACTTCGCGCACCATCCACAGTTGCTCGGACGCCCCTTCGGGTTCCAGACCGTCCAGGCTGATGATCAGGCCTCCGCGCTCGGCGACCACCTGTTCCAACTGTTCCCGTTCCAGCCGTTCAGCGCTGGCCATCAGCACCTGATAGCGAGCATACAGATGGTCTACCTGACGCTCACTGATCTGCACCTCTCGCTCCCGGAGCCGGCTATGGATTTGCTCCCGGTTCAGATGCTCCCGGTCTCGCCACCAGCCGATCTGGGCGATGATGTCCAGACCATACGTGCATTCCGGCACCGTGACCATCTGCGCCTCCGCCGAGGTGTAAGGCTGCCCTTGATGCGAGCACTCCGGATTGACGCACTCTTGGGCCTCACTGGCCACATACACCGCCCCAGCCAACTGCTGCACCGTCTTGCGCCACTGGTAGTAGGAACGTGCACGCAATGGTTCGTCGCAATGGGGACAGGTCTCTATCTCTGGCTTGTAAATGTGCCGTGCTTTGACTTCTAACTGCTTGGCTGTCTTGGCCATGGACCGCTCCTTTCTCTGTACTCTGTTGGTGCGGTCCAATTGTACCACAAACTCACGCTCGTGTCACTTTTGCCTCAATGCCGTAAAACGTAAAGCGTAAAACGTGGTCGTCTTCCGCTATCTCCGCATCATCCGCTGACTGATCCGCTGACCAACACGGCCCCCGAGCGGGGCGGCAGCGTCGGCCCGCTCAGGTATCCATCCCTGACCGCCAGTGTCTCGTCGCCGTTCCATACGTCTCGCAGCACAGCGCCGTCGGCCAGGTAGTCAGCCACGGGTACCTTCAGCGCAAAGGTGGAGGCGCTGTTGTTCAGCACCACCGCCAGCGTCTCCTGGCCCAGCCGCCGCCCGAAGGCGTAGACGCCGTGGGAGGCGTACAGGCGGGTGTGGTCGCCCCGCTGCAGGGCGCGGTAGGTCCGCCGCAGCGCGGTGCATCTCTTGACATAATCCAGCAAGTCGCGATCCCAAAGCCGCTCGTCCCAGGGCATGGCGCGGCGGCAATCGGGATCGGGGCCGCCTTGCAGCCCGATCTCGTCACCGTAGTAGATGCACGGCGCACCTACAAAGGTCATCTGGAAGAGGATGGCCAGCTTGAAGCGTGCCTTGTCGCCGCCAATGAGGGTCAGGAAGCGGGAGGTGTCGTGGCTGCCCAGCAGGTTGAGCTGAGCCTGGGCCACCTCCCAGTCGTACAGGTGCAGTTGTCTGTCTATCTCCGCGGCAAATGCCGGCGCGTCCAGCCGCCTTAGCTCGTAGCCGCCAGGCCGGGAGCGGCGGTCCAGTTTCTCCCCGCCGAAGAAGCCCAAACAGGCGCGGGTGAAGGGGTAGTTCATCACGGCGTCGAACTGATCGCCCCGCAGCCAGCGTTGCGCCTCGTGCCAGATCTCACCCACGATGTAGGCTTCGGGATTGGCCCGCTTGACGCGGCGGCGGAATTCCCGCCAGAACTCGGCGTCGTCAATCTCCTCGGGCACGTCCAGCCGCCAGCCGTCAATGCCCTCCCGCACCCAATGCTCGGCCACATCCCACAGGAACTCCCGCACGGCCGGGTTGGCGGTGTTGAACTTGGGCAGGGCGGGCAGGTTCCACCAGGCCTCGTAGTTGGGCGTGCCGTTGTTCTCGTAGGCGTTGAGGGGGAAGCGCTTGATGGTGAACCAGTCGAGATAGGGCGAATCGGGGCCGTTTTCCAGGATGTGGTTGAACTGGAAGAAACCGCGGCTGGCGTGATTGAAAACGCCGTCGAGGACGATGCGCATGTCGCGGCGGTGCGCCTCGTCCAGCAGCGTGCGCAGCGCGCTGTTCCCGCCCAGGAGGGGATCCACCTGGGTGTAGTCAAAGGTGTGGTAGCGGTGATTGGCGGCGGACTGGAAGATGGGGTTGAAGTAGATGGCCGTTACCCCCAGGTCTTGCAGGTAATCCAGATGCTCGACGACGCCAATGAGGTCGCCGCCTTTGAAGCCGTGCCGGGTGGGCGGCGCGTCCCAGGGCTGCAGACGACAGGGCTTGGGCACGGCCTCGCTCCTGGCGAAGCGGTCGGGGAAGATCTGGTAGAAAACAGCGTCTTTGACCCAATCGGGGGTGGTGATGGTCATGGATGGTGCTTTTCGTCCTTCGTCTTCCGTCCTTGATCGCAGACGCCGACTTGCATGGGCGCGCTACAGGATCTCGTGCAGGGCGATATTGCGGCTCCTGGCCTTTTCTACCAGCCAGGCCTGTTCGTCAACCGGCGGCGGGGTGACTTCCGCCTCCGGCTTGCGCATCAGGCTCAGCGCCTCGCTGGGGCAGGAAGGAATGCACAGCCCGCAGCCCATGCAGCGGCTCAGGTCTGCTTGCACGACGTCGTCGGGCAGCGACAGCGCCCCGAAGGGGCAGGTGTCCAGGCATACCTCGCAGGCGGTGCATAGGTCAGCTTCAACCGCGGCGTGGAAATCGGAGCGGGCCATGGCATCGGCGTTGCCGAACTCGGTGAGGCCGCGCAGGATGCCGCAGCAGCAGGTACAGCAGTTGCAGATGTAGCCATGCCCCTTCTGGACGTTGGCGGAGGAGTGCACCAGGCCAGAGTCGGTCGCTTCACGCAGAACCTGCAGGGCTTCTTCTTTGCTGATGGGCCGGATGGTGCGGCTGCGGCCGAAGGCATTCTCGGCGGGATGGAAGACCAGGCAGTTCTCCACGGGGTGGTCGCAGCCCTGGCCCAACAACTGCTTCTCCACGCGGCAGATGCAGTCGCGCACGCCGAAGGAGTGGCCCCCTTCCAGCAGTTGCGAGGCCCGCTCGTAGGGGAAGACCTCCATGTCCACAGCGATGCTCTGCTCGATGGGGATGATGCGGTGCACGGAGGGCGAGGTGCTCAGCACCTGGCGGCCGAAGCTCTCCTGGAAGTAGGCTTCGAAGAGCTGGGCCAGCTCCTCGTCCATGCGCGCCAGTTGGGCCTCGTACACGCCGACGACGAAGGGCATGAGGCCGAAGGTGAGTTCTTGCTCGTCTCGCTGTGCCCGGATCAGGCCGTGGCGGGCCATGTCCTTGAGCGTGTCGTAAGTGGCGGCGGGCTCCCAGCCCAGGCGGGCGGCGATGGCTGCGGCGGCGTCTGCGGCGCGGCGGCGAGGCGCGGCCCGGGGGGCCGGGTCGGGGGGGGGGGTCTTGGCCCGCCGCCTCGGCTCGGCGCCGCTCTCCGTGGGGGGGAAGGTGGTTGGGGGGGGGGGCAGGCGGGTGGGGCGTGTTGGGGTGGGTGGGCGGGTGGGGGGGGGTGGGGTTGTGAGGTTGTGTGGGGGGGGGGTTGGGGGGGGGGGG
>JACNHM010000531.1:0-2100 GCA_014383605.1 Chloroflexota bacterium | reverse complement strand
GGGGTGGGTGGCGGCGGGCTCCCATCGGAGGCGTGCGGCGATGGCTGCGGCGGGTTCGGGCGTGAGCCGCATCACCGCGGCCAGGGCGGCCTGCTCGGGGGTGTAGATCTTGGCCAGCAGCTTCAGCTCGACGCCGCTTTCCGTGGGTGGGAAGCCGTTGGGGATGGCGTCCAGGCGTTGGGCCAGTTTGCGGTAGGTTGGTAGATTGGTGGGTTGGGACATTGGTAGATTGGTAGGTTGGTAGATTGGTGTGGGGCGAGGACGTGCCCTTTGACGGGATAAGTTAGCACAGAAAGCGGTAAAGGGCAAATCCGGTATGTCGGAGTGTGCTTTTGTGGACGGCGGTGGGGTTCTGGGAATTGCTGCTTGCTTTTGCGGCTTGTTCGTGGTATAATTCGATCAACTTCAGGGAAGAGGCAAACGGGAGAGAAGGCTACGGAATGAACAACAAAACCGTTTTGCAACCACGTCGCCCAGTGCACATGTCTGACTATGCTGAGGTCTGTCTACATGCCCTGGTCGCTAATGGACTGGGAGAGAAGATCTCTGAGATGTTCGTGACATCCATGCGTTATGCCAGGCTACTTTGACCACGCCGCAGGAATGCTGGGAACTATGGCGACGCCGGCAAGAGTTGGCTGGCAGCGATACCGACATCGTGCGGGCCAGGTTGGCCGTGGAAACCCACCTGACGCGCATTGCTCAGCATCGTCCGCTTAGCGAGATCGCTGATGCCGCGGCGCGGGCACAGGCGGAACAGGTGCGGTGTTGGTTTATGCAGGAGTTTCTGGATGTCCACGCAGAATGACTGGCTGGATACCGCTCTGTATCCCGACGTCGAGCCGCCATTGGAGCTGGACACTCTGGCGAAGCGCGTGGACTTCGTAGCTCGCCTGTGTGCGGCTTGGGACTTCGGTCTCTTACCCTCTCCGAAGACGGTGGCCGAGGTCCGGCGCAACGGCTGGCGCGAAGCAGTGGATAGTTGCCGCCTGCTCACTTCGCCAGCATATCATCTGCTACGGGCCTGGCACGATTTGCCTCCTCTTCCTTATCTGGGCAGGCAAATGGCCTACATCCGCGACGATCCCAGCCTGGCCTACGTGTAAGGACTCTCCATGACCACATCTGAATCCACCTATCTTACACTGAAACAGACAGTGCATATGCCCCGCCTCCCCCTGGAGGGCAGCCTCGACCTCACCTACCGCTGCAACAACAACTGCCGCCATTGCTGGCTGCGCATTCCACCCGGCGCGCCGGAGAGGCGGGATGAGCTCGGCTTCGACGAGATCCGCGACGTCGTGGATCAGGCGCGAGCCATGGGCTGCCGCGAGTGGAGCATCTCTGGCGGCGAGCCGATGCTGCGGCCCGATTTTGCCGACATCTTCGACTACGTCACGCGCAAAGCCACGCGCTACTCCCTCAACACCAACGGTAGCCTGATCACGCCCCAGATCGCCCAACTGATGCGGCGCAAAGGCAGCAAGATGGTGGCCCTCTACGGGGCCACGGCCGAGGTGCACGACCACGTCACCCGCACGCCCGGCTCCTTCGAGCGCACCCTGCGCGGCTTCGCCTATCTGCAGGAGGCCGGCGCCGGCTTTACCGTGCAACTGATCCCCATGCGCGACAACTACCACCAGTGGGACGAGATGAACGAGCTGGCTCAGTCGCTGAGCCAGCAGCGGCGCTGCGGCGCGCCCTGGCTCTGGCTCTCAGCCTGCGGCGACCCGGAGAGAAATCGGGAGATCAAACGACAGCGGTTCGATCCGAGAGATGTGATCGCCCTCGACCAGCCGGACCTGTCCTACGAGGAATGGCATCAGTCTGTCATTGCGAGCGCAGCGAAACAATCTCCTGCTTTGACTCCAGGGATTGCTTCGTCGCAAAGTGCGCTCCTACTAAGAAACAACGGGAGCTTGGGCAGTAGCTGGCACCAACTGCATACCTAGCTTAGCTGCCTTGCGTTTCAAATTGCGAACGGCCCGCTCTCGGTACTGTTCTTCGTAGTAGGCTTCACCTGGATCGACATAGGGCTCTCGATACTACTAAGAAACAACGGGAGCTTGGGCAGTAGCTGGCACCAACTGCATACCTAGC
>JACNHM010000318.1:6688-11043 GCA_014383605.1 Chloroflexota bacterium | reverse complement strand
CATGGTCGGGTTAGTGGCTTAGCCCTTGGCAAGACGCGAATGCGATGATTCGGTCTTGACAAAACGGCATCATTGTGCTATAATATCACTGACCCAATCAGGCATTTCCTCTGCAGCCATGACGGCATAAAGGTTCATGCCATCAAGGATATGGCTGCCAAAGCCGGCGTTTTCCCTTTCGTCCTCATAGGTGTCTGAATGTCACCCCGGCTGCGGCTGCGTTTGGCTCCGATGTGCGTCACCTTCGGCCATCAATTGGTGGTCAGGTGTTCGCACGCTTGTTGGAGGACAGTCGTTCAGCTTGGGAAGGGAGGTGGTGTGTAGCGGCCGGACATGTACACTGCACTGGGGTCAACAGCAGGCTTGCTGAAGCGATGCTGTATCGTCCCCCAAAGGTCTGGCAGGGCCTTTCTGCCACCGGATTCTTTCAACCAGTTTCGTGCCTCAAAGGGAGGAAAACGTCATGAGAAACCGTCTTACCTATCTATTGTCTCTGCTGGCTGTCATCGCCTTGCTGTCCCTTTCGGTGGGGGCAGCCAGTGGCGATAGCTGTTGCACCATGTCAGACTGGTCAGGCTGGGATGCATACTTCACACCGATCGTGCCTCACACTGTCCAAGACTCCGGCAACCCGGCTGGCCGGCCCATTCCCACCCTCTCGCCATCCCACGCTGCGCTCATGGCTTGGGTGAACTCGATCCACCTCCTGCCTGAGCCGGCCATGACAGCTCACGCCGAGGAGGTTGCTCGCGGCGACGATCACTCCACGATCATCGGCCACGGCCCGGCCAAGGGTGAGCCCGCCAGCCGCAACGCCTGGGCCACCGGCGGCGAGCTGCGCAATGACTCCAACCCCGGTCCCTTCTTCGAAGCCTTCAACAGTTTCTATGGCGATACGTGGCGCATGCTGCCGCACCTGTGGGGTGGCTACGCCTACCGGGGAGCCGATTGGGTCACCTTCGATCGGGAGCAGGTGCACAAGGACGAGTCGCCGTATGATGGCAGCTACTCCATGAAGATCGCCGCCTCAGTGCCTTTCGAGGCGGGCATCTCCCGCGAGATCACGGTGGAGCCTGGCGCCGAAGTCAAGGTCCGAGTGATGTACGCCCTGTATGACCACGGCGGCAAGCACGGCGGCAATGTGTGGACCTACGACTGGGCCGCCCTGGGCGTCAAGGTTGATGACTGCGACGCCGAGTGGGTCAATGGCCCCTGGCATGGCGAGTGGCTGCCTCTGGAGCACACGGTCACCGCAGGGCCCGAAGGTCGCATCATGATCTTCCTGCAGGTGATCAGCCCACTGGCCGAGAACGTCAATGCCTATTTCGACAATGTGCAGATTTGGGTGAATGACGAGCCCTATGCCGGCTAGCAAAGCCTGCCGTCCGTAAACAAAAACAGGCCCAGGCAAGATGCCTGGGCCTGTGGATTCAGACACAATGAGATTCAGCTACCCTGTTGACACCGACATCAGGCTTATTCTCCACCGCTCAGGGGGGCATTGGTGCCGGCCAGAATCTGCAGGTAGACCTCATAGTCGCCAAAGTATGCGCGATCGTAGGTTTGACCTTCAAAGGTGCCGGTGAAGAGCCAACGCTTAGTGTATTGCAGCGTGATCAACACGCCGGCTGCCCGGTCGTAGCAGGCCTGGCCTTCGTACAATACGATCCAGCCATCTCCTTGCTCCGTCTCCCGGGTGCGCGTGTCTGTGCACCAGAGGGACAGGGTGCGGCCCAGCATCTCAATGCTACGGTTCTCAGCACCAGGGTCGGTACCCTCCCAGATGTAGAAGAGGGGAGGATCCGAGGGTATGCGCTCCTCCTGCCCAGTGTAGCGGTCTACCTGGGTTAGCCAGTCCTCTTCTTCACCGCATTCGTTTTGCCAGGTGACCTCCCGTTTCACCTCCAACCAGCGGGCTGTGCGCACCCGCAGCGCCTGGGCCTGGCTCTCGCCAAGACATTCCTCCTGGGCACAACCCTCCGCATGGCACTCCCAGCGTATGGCCCATGTGGCCTCCAGATCATCCGGCAGCAGCGGCGGACTCAGCGGTACCGCGTCCGGTTGGCCCCGGATTGTGACCACGTCACTGCTGACCCAGCCGGGTTGGCCTTCCACGCAGCAGATCCGCCACCAGGACTGGTCCTCGTTGCGACCCACCACCGCCAGCTCACTACCCCGCAGCGCTGTGCCTATGATGTCGAACTCCACTCCCGGCCCGGTGCGCACGTTGATGCCTTGCGATGCTACAACGGCCATAGCAGCAGGCGTAGCTGTGGGCGTGGCTGTACGTGTGGGAGTCGTCGTCGGCGTCCCGGTCGGCGTAGGAGACCTGGTGGCGGTGGGGGTCCTGGTAGCTGTGGGCGTCGCCGTGGGCCTGGGTGTCCTGGTGTGTGTGGGAGAGGCCGTCGGGGTCCAAGTGGGTGTGTGCGTAGGCGCTGGCGTGCACGTATGGGTTGGCGTGCGGGTCGGGGTGTTCGTAGCCGTGGGTGTTCTGGTGGGCGTCCGAGTTGGACTGGCCGTCGGCGTCGGCATCGGTGAGGGCGACGCTGTTGGCGTATCGGTGAGCAAGGATGGCTGGGCAGCAGTCACTGTGCTCGTGGCTGACGGTGCCAGCGTGTCTGACGCTACCCCGGTGGCTGTTATCGTGGGCTCAGTGACAGTCGGGATGGACGTGGCTGTGATGGGCGGCGTTACCGTCAGCGGCGCAGTTGGGGTCATTATGACAGTGACTGTGAACGTGGCCGTTGCCGTCATGACAGGAGAAGGCTGCATAACCTCGGCTGTCAACTGAGCAATCGCCTGCGCAGCGGCTGCCTCAGTGGCTTTGGCCGCGGCTATAGCCTGGCTGGCCGCTGCTTCGGTGGCTCGCGCTTGCGCGTAGCGGGCGTAATCCTCGATCTGCTCAGCAGTCATGGGGGGCGCACAGCCGGCTGCTAACAAGAGCAAGAGGGAACACAACAGGATTAACGTACGGATAGTCATGGATTCCTCCTTCTTGCCTGGTACCTCAGGCAACATGAAACGCTGCTTGTCCTTCAGCAGCACAATGGTCAGGAACGATTCACTCTTCTTCCACTGCCAGCTCAATCAACACCTCCGGCCTCGAGGTGACCAATTCGACGTATCGCTGCGCGAGGTCGCGCGCTCGTTGGCGGGCCATACCCGTTCCCCGTGCAATTTTCTCCACTCGCGGGCGCAGCTCCTCAGCCCACTGGGGTTCCTGCATCTGCTGCTGGAGGACGGTCGCCGGTGTTGCACTGGCGATTTCCAGGGTGGCCACGTAGGTTGTCGCCAGGATCCGCAATCCCTCTGGGACCTCACTGTCAAATCCGAGTGCGGCCGGCGCGGCCTCCTGCAATTGGAACGGTTTGCCCAAGGCCTCCAATTGAGCAAAGACGGTATCCCGGATGGCTTCCAGGATGTCCATGTCCTGCGGTGCGAGCATGGGGGTCAGTTCATCGGCCAAGGCGCTGACGTACTCCCGTATCTTCTCTTGAAATGTCAGACGAGGAAGGAAGCTCAGATCAAGCGCAGATTCGAGCGCGGGCAGCGCTGCGGCATGTTGCTCCATTTCCCAGGCCAACTGGAGCAAGTGCGCATAGGTGGAGGCGCAGGCTTCGCAGAGATCGAGATGGTGCTTGACATCCGGATGTTTGCCTGCCACGTCCACGCCGGAGATTTCGTCGTCAACGTAGGCAGGCAGCGCCTCCTCGCAGGCAGAGCACATGATGCGCCTATCTGGCTGGCCTGTCACAACCTGTGCCAAACGTCGCAGTCCGCTGTCAGCCTGTTCTTCCCTTTCCATGACCTCGCGTAGCCGTTGCAGCGCCGATTCAGAGCGCCTATTTGTTTCGGTCATTGCAGTTGATCTCCCTCAACGGATTCAGCCAGGAAGTCCAGCCTCAAGGGTGTTGCAGCAGGATCAATAGTTAGCTGGCCCCTGTCCATGAGCCAGGCCAATTGCAGAAGCTGAACGTAGGCAGCAGCACAGCGAGGGCACATGTCGAGGTGGTGTTTGACATCCGGATACTTGCGCGCCACATCCAGGCCGGCGACTTCGTCGTCTACGAACACCGGCAGACTCTCATCACAGGCCTGGCAAGAAAAGCCCTGCGCTTCCTGGTCCGCCAGCGTACGAGCCAAGCGAAGCACGCCAGCGTTTGCCCGAGGCGGATGCTGCTGCTCTGCATCGTCCAATATCCTGCGGTATGCGTTAGCCGAGTCTATCATCAGTTTGCTCCAATCATGTCAGCCGCTTAGAACGTCACCCAAGGTTTCCAGTAACTCGGGGCATTCGCGCAACCGTTGGATGGCCCGGCTGCGCAGTACGTACACATTCTCAGGGCTGGTGTCCA
>JACNHM010000318.1:0-6235 GCA_014383605.1 Chloroflexota bacterium | reverse complement strand
GCTTGCGCATGATCGTCGGGCATTTTCCAGTGCGCGGCGGTGAGCAGATAGGCTGACAACTCCTGCCAGGCCCGTTGCTGGCGCAGCGTGCGGTGAGCCCGACAAGCTTCGTAGAGGCGGCGGCAGTAACAGGTGATGGTTGCTCGTTCCACGACCTGCCGCAGTGACTGGATACGACGCGCCTCCCGTTGCTTGCGCTGAGCTTCCTGTAACACTTCGCCCACGAAGCTCTCTGCGAGACGCTTGGTGATCCCCAGCCCTTCGTAAGCCAGGCGCCAGTCCCGGTTGCGCAGGACTTCTTCGGCCACCATCTGACAGAGTTCCTTTGAGAGATGCTCAGCCATTCGCTTGTTGGACTCCTTCTCCAGCCCCATACCAACCCCTGCCAACAGTGTAACACAAAAGCCTCTGGGACGCAATGTGCCCCTAACCGTTCGGCGTGCAGAGCCAGTATGCCCTTTCTCTATCTGTAAGGAGGGGCGATTCCTGGTGTGCCTTGCGCCGTGGACATTCAAGCCCGGTCTGGGCACCAGTAGTCTGCCTGGTGATGCCGCAAGGTGCAAGGTTTCGACAACGATTCTACTCCTTCCATTTGAGAGCTGAGAGTGCTCTCCAATGACTCAGGAAAGGAGGACAGAATCATGAAACGCCGCCTGCGTGCCGCCGTTCTGATAGCCATCGGTGCGATCTTGGCGCTGCTGCCCCAGGCCGTCGCTCTTGCGGACGCCTTCGATCCCCCCTGGGGTTAGCCCCCTGTGCGCTTCTGGAATCAGACGGTCAGAAGGAGCCGGAGGAGGCGGCAAGCCCCTCCGGCTTCCCCTTTCCGCTGGGCTCAAGGCATCCCCAGCAACAGGAACGGCGCCCAATGGTAGGGCGTTACGTTTTCCTCGATCATCGCTCGCTGGGCTGCCGCCAACGCCCAGGCCGGGCGTATACCTTGCTTCCACGCCTGGTAGAAGTCCCTCATCAACCTGACCGTCGAGCGATCATCCACGGTCCAGAGGCTGGCCAGAAGTGAGGCGGCACCGGCGAAAAAGAAGGCCTGTGGCAATCCTAGCAACTCATCCCCTGGCCTGGCCTGACTGACGGCACTCTGGCAGGCCGACAGGGTCACCAGAGGCGCCGACAGCCTGAGAGTGAAGATGTCGGACGTCATCAAATCGCCGTCGCGGAGCAGGATGCGAGATTGCAGAGGTGCCGTGGTATCGAATACGGCATGGGTGGCGAAGTGCAAGAGGTCATAGGATTTCAGAGTGCCGTCCGCGTTGAGAGAGAGCAGTCTTTGCCGGCTGGCCGCCGGCCCCAAGAACAGATCGCCTTGCTGCTCGAACAGTTCCCAGAGCCCCGTGGCTTCCTCTTCGGCCTGCAGCAAGGGTCTGGCCCGGTGGCCAAAGGTAGAGAGTCCAACCATGAGCGGTTTGAGATGACGTTCTTGCTCATTCAGAGTGTCATCTTGCTGCCCAGTGGTTGGTGGTCTTCGGTTCTTCAGCAGGGTGTGCCACACATGCAGGGAAGGAGCATAGACGAGAACAGCTTCCTGGATCAGGTAAGCGCCCTTGGCTTCCCCATTCAGCAGGGCATGGAAAGGCAGATAATGCAGGATACCATGGGGCACGATGAGCAGAAGCTGCTCAGGGTTCAGGCGTTCCCTCACCGCTCCGGGAATCAGCAGGTCATATAGACGACGCAGGAACGTGTCACTCAAGGACTTTGGAGTGCCATATCCGCGCAGCGTTCCGCAGTAGATCATCTCCCGTTCGTCCTGCCGCAAGGTGGCGCACTGTTGCAGGGCCAGACGGGCTACGGGATCAAGGTCACGAACCCAAGCCTCGATTGTCTCGTTATCCACGTAAAAAACCGCCAGCCGTCCTTCTTGGAGGAACGCGTAGGCCAGACAGCCCCAGCCCGCAGGGAACTGTTGGGTCATCTCGGTTCGCAGCCGTGTGAGCGAGAATGACTCTCCAGCCTCCAGCAGTGCGTAACCGGCATGTGCCCGGCGGATCTGGGAGAACAGCGCGGCGTGTTCTTTGCCCAACTGCGCCAGGCGGTCGAGGTCTTCCGTCCACTCCGCAGGCGATTCCCCTGAGGAAAACGAAGCGGAGGGGGCCGGCGGTTCTGCCGCATACAGGCGGTGGCGCAATGCTTCGATCTCGCCCCGCAGCGTGTGTTGACGGTGGAGCAACTGTCTCAGGTACACGTCGTCCACAGCAGCATCGCCCAGTGCGGACGCCCGATGGCTCAACAACCAGCGTAACACGCTCCCCTTGCTGGCCTCTGCCACTTCCAGAGCGGTTTCCAATTCGCCGAGGGCCAGCAAACTGTCCAGAGCTTCGTGGTACACGTTCTGGCAATGGGCAAAGAAACTGCTGGCATGCTCCTCAGTGTAGATGGTCTGCCGCACCTGTTCCAGATGCGTGACAGCCTGTCGCAGGTGCATGGCTTCATGCACTCGATCACCTTGCCGCCGGGCCACCTGGGCCAGTCCGTACTCTGCCCGCCAGGTCTGATCGGGGAAATCTGACCCCAGTTCAGTCAGGGCTTCGCCCAAAGCTTCAGCAGCCTGATCGTCTTCCCCCTGATGCAAGAGGGCATTGCCTTGGGCCAGGCGGCAGAGGGCAGCATCCACGCGCAGACTCTGCTGGCAGAAGGTTCGATGCGCCGTCTGATAAAGGGACGAGGCCAGGCGAAGGTTTCCTTCATGCATGTGTACGTCGGCAGCGAGTCTATCGCAGAAGGCAGCGCTGATTTCCATACGTTGGGCCGTGAAGTGACGACGAGCATCATCCAGAAGCTTCAGCGCCTGCTGCGAATCGCCCATCTTGTGGTAGGCGAGGGCAAGGGTCACGTCGTACCGCGCCGCGTCGGTGATCAGTCCCTCCGAGATCAGGATGTCGTGCACATCCTGGGCGAGGGCCAGCGCCTCTTCGTGGCGTCCCAGGCGGATGTAAGCTGAAGCCATGCTTTCCAGGCAATGCGCCAGATAGATCGGCCTCCCCTGCTCGACAAATATCTCTCTGGCCCGCTCGTAGGCCGTCAGCGCGGCGTGATAGTTCCCCTGCCGCGCCAGGACGAGACCGATGCTATGGCGGCTAACCGCTGCCAGTACCCGCAGGCCGTATTCATCGAAAACCTTGACCGCTTGTTCGTAGGACGCTTGGGCCTCTGGATAGCGGTTCAGTGCATATTGAAGCACGCCCAAGGTGTGGGCGCAACGGGCCACAGCGACTTCGTGTCCGTAAGCTTCGAAGATCTGCAGGGCGCGTCGGCAGTGATCAACAGCCTGTGGCAGACGATCCTGGGCTCTGCTGACGTTGGCCCGGCTCCGCTCGCACTTGGCAACCTCAAAGTCGTTTCCCACTTGGGCGTAGATGTCCTGGGCGCGGCTGAGAGCACGTTCAGCCTGGTCGTACTCGTTGCGTTGGGTATGCAAAAGGCCCATGAACTTGAGCGTATGAGCCAGATCGAGCGTCAGGCCGGCGTTTTCGAAGATCGGAGGGAGAGACTGAAGCAGTTCCCACGCTGCCGCGTAGCGATTCTGATACAGGTAGATGGAAGCCAGATCCAGGTCGCAGCGGGCTGTCTTGATGACGTTGTCGGCTTGCTCATAGACCTGCCGAGCCTTCTGGCAGAGCGTCAGTGCTTCCTCGTACTCACCCTGTTCTATGTGCACTCTGGCCAGCAGGTGCTGGGCATCGGTGACTTTGTGTGGCAGTTCAAGCTGCTCGAAAACCGCCAAGGCCCGGTGAAGCTGTTGCCGTGCCCCGGCGTAATGGCCGAGACACAACTGAGCCCACGCTGATTCCAGGTCACAGCAGGCCGCGCTGGCCGCATCATCCAGGGTCAGAAATGCTTCTCGGGCTTCTGTTGACAGTGCTGTAGCTCGATGGAAGTCACCGCGGAGGTTACGGGTGCGAGCCAGGAGCAGTGTGGCCTGGGCCGAGCGGTGTGTGTCGTTCAGGCTGGGGGCGGTGTGATGCAACACCTCAGCGAGGGCTTCACTTCGGAGCGGGTCTCGTTCGATGGTGTCGTTTGTCTCACGGCAGAGGGTATCCCAGGCCAGCGCGGTCAGCCCAGGCCCGGCGATCAGTTGCTGTACGCGCTGCCGGACGTCCTCGGCCGTCAGCTTCTCGGCCGTCAGTCCATCGGCCAGAGCACGCAAAACGGCCAGAGGTTCCGCTGCGCCACTGGCCGTCTGTTCAATGTCCGGTGCTGGTGTAGCTATGGCTCCAGGTTTCATGGCAGCATGAGGGGATCTGCGCACCTTCAATCGTCTCTGGCACTATCTGCAACTGGGGTGACTTCCAGGCGCAAGCTGAACGCCGCGCTGGGCTCATCATCCGAGGCTGTGGCCAGCATCTCCAGAGGCAATCCTGCAAACCGGGTCTGGCCCGAGGCATCCAACGCCGCGCGATACTCCCTGTCTCCCCATCTCAGGATGACCGCTGGAGCCTCGGCAAGCTCCAGTTCAGTCACCATCGCCACGTCCAGGTGGAAGGTGCGGACATCCTCGGTACTGCGCTGGGCAGTCGCCAGCACAACCACCTGCTGGTCATGCACTTCCGCAACGTCGGTTAGCAGTAGGATAGGTGCAGGGTCTGCCAGGGCGACGCCGCGGTGGGCGGGTACGGGATAGTCAATGATCAGACTGTGCTGCAGATAGGCAGGCGCGAAAAAGAATCGCAGGCTCAGGCTGTCTCCTTGCTCGCTCCACTCGGCACGCCAGGGCAAGGCCACAGGCTCTGGAGCCAGAAATGGCAGGCGGGGGAGTTCTAGAGGAGGCGGATGCACCAGACCGCCTTCCTGCTCCAAGATCAACAGGTTGCGGAGTTGGTCGTACTCCTCGCGGCAACTCTCACACACCTGTAGGTGTTCCCACAGGTCCGGGTGCTGCCGACGCGCGTCGAGCCCGTCCAACTCATCGCTGACGAGGAGATCCAGGTGGCTCATGCAGTCCTCGCAGAGAACAACGGCGTCCGCCTCAGTGCTTGTTTCGAGGAGATCTCGCAGCAGGTGGCCCAACCGCCTGATCTCGAGCCAGTCAGAAGACAATGCTGACACCGGGCGCTGATGTGCTTTGACTTCCTCGTGGTCCTGCTCGGACTCAGTCATCGGCCGATGGAGTCCATTGGTCATAAGATTCACCAATCACGGTTTGACACAGACATCATATGGTGTTATAATTGTGATGAATTTGCTAGTTTGTGCTTCATCAGGCAACTATAATCACCTCATCTATCAGATAAGACTTTGCAAGCTGGAAATCGTCCGTTTTCAAAGGCTCTCTTGCTTGGTCACCATAACACCCTGAGAGGTGGAGCCTCAGTAGTCCCTCACCACTATAAGCGATGATCAGCGGCGAAATCTTTCATCGCTTTTCAGTATTTGCCGGAGGCGTCTTCGCGCTCGGTGTAGCAGAACATACACGTAGTTTTCGGAAACGCCCAATTCCTCTGCAACTTCCTTAACTGATCGTTCTTTCAGGTAATAGAGCCAGATGGCTTGTCGCTCCAGAGGGTTACGGAGACCCTCGATGGTCTGTAGAAGCCACTCCCGGTTGGCATAGTTCTCCAGCCATTGGTTCATGGGCCAGCCGCCCGTGGTCTCTACCCTTGCGACGCCATCGTCGCTGCCAGGCCAGAGCGGTTCATCGAGGGAGGCGGGGCACCACAGGTCTCGTCGTTTCTGAACTCGGTCTCGGTCAATGAAGCGATGCAGAAGTATACGAGCACACCACCGGTCAAAAGGCACGTCGAACGGATATGGAGGGGGGCTCTGTAGACGCCGCCATAGCTCGGAGGCGGTCTCATTGGCGAGGGCCTGGGCTTCCCACAGTGCCCAATCGTAGGCGCCTTTTCCCAGGTATTTGTTGAAGGCCAACCTGACCAGTCGCTTGAGGACTCGTTGCCATGCCTCGTCTTCGCCCGCTTGCAGCGAGCCAATGAGATTCCCTTCTTGAGCATAGACGCGGCATACATTGGCCGCGTAGCTAGCCAGTTGCTCTTCGTCGGTGCCGGACAGATGCCCACGGGCACAGACGTACGAGAAGCGGCCGTTGGCCAGGTTGTCACTGAGCCTCGAGGCGCTTCTGTGGGCGAGGCCGGGCAGTCGCTCATCCGAGAGCCCCAGCTCAGGCTCTTGGCGGCTTAGCTGCTGTAGGATGCGGAGGCAAAGGGCGATCAGGGCCGAATGGTCTGGTAGGAGCACGGATCACTCCTGGGAAGGCCAAAATGAAGAA
>JACNHM010000319.1 GCA_014383605.1 Chloroflexota bacterium | reverse complement strand
CGGCCACGGCATTTCGCGGGAAGGTGATCTGCTGGATCTGGGTGTGGAGATGGGCCTGGTGGACAAGCGGGGATCGTACTACTCCTTCGGCGAGACCCAGATGGGCCAGGGACGAGAGAACGTCAAGACCTTTCTGCGGGATGATGCGGGGCTGGCGTTCGCTCTGGAAAACGAGATTCGCCAAACAGCAGGACTGCCTCCACGGGCAGCAATTGAGGAGGTTGTCGCGACGGAGCCCGCCGACTGACGGCGGCTTTACCAGAAGAGCGAGCCGTGGAAGCTTCTCGGCCCCGAAGGCATTAAGAAGCGGCTCGCAGCCATAGCTATCTTTGTCTGTTGGGATTGCGCAGCCATGTTGAGCAAACAGGTAAACGAGGCTGATTTGCCCTCGTCTACTTGCGGGTTGCGCTACTACCAGAATCCATTCCATAAACTACGTTTCATTGCCGGTCAGGACGCAGCAGGTTGGTATTCAGTGGTTGGTAGATTATTAGTAGAGGATGGAGACATTGGCAGGGGTTGGCAGGGGATGGAAGCTTTTCTGTTGTGATTTCCGATTCGCCAATTGCCGATTCCAGTTGCTGGCAGGGAGTTGCACTCTTGAGCCTATGTTCAGGTCATCGGGTAAACCGCGATCTATTGAAGGTGGAGAACAGGTAGGCCCTTCGCCGAATCTGCCAACTGATCAGTTTGCCAGTCTACCGATGTAGTGTTTGACCGGGTGTTCATCGTGTAGTGGAATGGTGAGGGGGGGCTATGCCCTTTCCTCGTCGTTGAACGCGCGGAGAAGATAGCTGTGGCTAAGCGGCCACAGCTTTTCTTTTTGGGCTCTTGGCGGCAGAACGAAGGAGTCATGGCAGGCACGATCACCAAGTTGGCCTTTCAGAAGCGCCATCGCGAGCGGGTCAGCGTGCATCTGGATGGGCGATATGCCTTTGGCCTGCCGGCCATGGAGGCGGCGAAGCTGAAGCCTGGGCAGTTCCTTTCCGATGGAGAGATCGCCCGGTTGCGCGAGCTGGATGCCCGCCAGCGGGCCTACGAGCGGGTGCTGCGCTTGCTGGCGCACCGCCCGCGCAGCGAAAACGAGGTGCGCCGCTATCTGGAGCGCAAGGACACGCCACCCGACACGGTGGAAGAGGTGATCGAGCGCCTGAGGCGCGAAGGCTACCTGGACGATGTGGCCTTCGTCCGCTTCTGGGTGGAGAACCGGGAACGCTTCAACCCGCGCGGGCCGTGGGCGCTGCGCCAGGAGTTGCGCCGCAAGGGCGTGGCCAACCCGCTGATCGAGGAGGCGCTGGCGGGGTTGGACAGCGAGGACGGCGCGTACCGGGCCGCCCGCCGCCGTCTGCGCAAGTGGTCGGGGCTGGAGTATGGTGACTTCCGTCGGGCGGTGGGGAGTTACCTGGCCCGGCGTGGTTTCGACTACGGCGTCATCGAGGACGTCGTGGGGCGGCTGTGGGACGAGGCAACAAGTCAACGAGCAGACGAGACAACGAACGAAGATTGAATCTGCGATAGCAGTGAAAGGGGTAAGATTATGCCCAGAGGTGGTATCCAACCGATAACGCTTGTGATGGGGAGTTTGGCGCTGCTGGCCCTGGGAGTGGCGCTCGGTTTCTTCCTGCGGCGGCTGTTGACCGAGGCCAAGATCAAATCCGTGCAGGCGCAAGCTGAACAGATTCTGACCGAGGCAGAGGCGCAGGCCAAGGAGATGATGCTGAGGGCCAAGGACGAGTCCATTCGTCTGCAGGAGGAGGCTTCTGAGGAGAGAAAGCGGCAGTGGCTGGAACTGCGCCAGGAGGAGGAGCGGCTGCGCCGACGCCAGGCGAGCATTGACCGCCGCTTCGACAAGATGGAGCAGCGGGAGCGGAGACTGAATCAGCGTCAGGCCAGGCTGGACGTGCGGGAGAGCGAACTGGAGACCCTGGAAGGCCAGCGACGGGAAGAACTGGAGCGCATCTCTGGCCTGAGCGGTGAGGAGGCCAGGGATTTGCTGCTGGACACCATCCGGGGAGAATACCGTGAGGACATGGCGCGGGTGATCCGTGAAGTCGAGGCGGAAACGCAAGAGGACGCCGATCGGAGAGCTGGGAAGATCATCACCCTGGCCATCGGCAGGTTGGCCTCGGACCAGGTCATCGAATCCACGGTCTCCTCCGTGCCTTTGCCCAGCGACGAACTGAAGGGGCGCATCATCGGTCGCCAGGGGCGCAACATCCGGGCCATCGAAAACGCCACCGGCGTTGATCTGGTGGTGGATGATACGCCAGAGGCGATCACCATCTCCTGCTTTGATCCGGTTCGCCGGGAGGTTGCCCGCTTGCTTCTCTCGCGGCTGGTGCAGGATGGCCGCATTCATCCGGGCCGCATTGAGAAGGAGGTGCGCAAGGCGCAGGAGGAGGTGGCGCGGATCATTCGCGAAGAGGGAGAACGGGCGGCGATGGAGGTCGGCGTGCGGGATCTGCACCCTGAGTTGATCAAGCTGGTAGGCAGCCTCAAGTTCCGCACCAGCTATGGTCAGAACCAGCTCCAGCACTCTTTGGAAACGGCTCACCTGGCGGGGCTGATGGCCAGTGAGCTGAAGGCCAACGTGCCGTTAGCCAAGCTCGCCGGGCTCTTGCACGACATCGGCAAGGCAGTGAGCCATGAGAATAGTGGGCCCCATGCCCTGGTAGGGGCGGACATCGCCCGCCGCTACGGCATATCGCCTGAGGTGGTCAACTGCATTGCCGCCCACCATTACGAGGAAGAGCCACAGTCTGTGGAGGCCGTGCTGATTGCTGCGGCCGATGCGCTGTCCGGCGCGCGCCCTGGGGCGCGGCGGGAGTCGCTGGAAAGCTACATCAAGCGCATCACCGCTCTGGAGGAGGTGGCGAGTTCCTTCGAGGGTGTGGCCGAGGCCTACGCCATCCAGGCCGGCCGGGAGATACGCATCATCGTCAACCCGGAAGACGTGGACGATCTGGCCATCATCGAGATGTCGCGGAGCATCGCCGAAAAGGTGGAGCACAACCTGGAGTATCCGGGGCAGATCAAGGTCACGGTCATCCGCGAGATGCGGGCGGTGGACTACGCCAAATAGCCCCGCCTACGGCGGCGCGGCCGGTTCCATCAGCGGGAGAGCGGAAGAAGCGGAAAGGGTTGACTGTTCCGTTTCTTCCGCTTTTCTGTTGGCGTGCTCTACGTCGTTTCACACCGTGCGGAGCGCGGCGGCCTCTTGCCAGCGCTGGCGTCGGTCGGCGTAGAGGGCCAGCGCCGCGGCCGTCAGCCCCGCGCCGATGTAGGCCGTCCCCAGGATGCCTAACGCGGTGCCCCAGGTACTGCTGGCGATTCTGTCCCAGATGAAGGTGAAGCCAGCGCCGATGACGTAGCTGAGCAAGATCAGCCCCAGCGTGGGCCAGAGGTTGCGCCACACGACGTTCGCACTGCGCCAGATGGCCTGCAGTATCCCTACCTCGTCCAGAACGATGGCGTCGGTCACGAAGTACAGAACGAAGCCGATCCAGAGGACCAGCGAGCCGCTGACCAGGCTGAGCAGGCTCATGCTGCTGAGGGCAAAGGTTGGGTTGATGAGGCTCAACAGGCCGGCGAGCAAGGATATGGGCACGATGATGAGCAGCGCGCCGCCCAGCAGCAGCAAGGCCAGCAAGATCAGCCGCAGCCAGGTCATTCCCAGACGCTGCAGGAAGCTGCGCCCGGCGGTGGCCTCGTAGGCCTGGTCGGCTTTTTCGGGCAGCAAGCGCCGCAGTTGGCCGGCGATGAGCGCCAGATAGAGCCCGCCCAGCAGGGTGCCCGCCAGGCCCACCAACAGTCCCCAGCCCAGTGCGGCGGCGCCACTGGCGATTTCCACGGCCGCGGGCGGAGATGCCGCTGTAGCTGGCGCGATCTGATCGGCGACGAAGCTGGGAAGGCTCACCACGCCGCGGGCCAGCAGGCTGAGCAGGTTCCAGTGCTCGCCGATCTGTTCCAGCATCTCCCGCGAGAGCGCGACCATCTGCTGTATGTCCTCTGGCATGCCTGACGGCAACTGCAGCAGGGGTAGGAAGCGGTCAACGAGCGGCCGTACGGAGATGCGTGGACCAAACCACAGCGCCAGATCTAGCAGCACCGGCAGGATAAGAAGCCAGGGCCGCACGGCGACCATGCGGAAGCCCAGGGATAGCGAGTCGATCACGCCGAATCGGGGTTGCACTTTTTCGTCCATGGCTACATTGTACCACAAGGTATCCCCTGATGAAAAACGATGCCCCCTCTTTGCCGTTAAGGGGTCTCTGCGGTACAATGGAGATGCAGAATCCCAGTGACCAATGTCCAAAATCCCAACAGGATCTTCCGGTTGGTCATCGGTCATTGCGAATGTGCCATTCTCCGCGGAGGTTGCTGTGTCCATCATCACCTTGACGACCGACTTCGGCCAGGCCGATGGCTACGTGGGCACGATGAAGGGCGTGATCCTGTCCATTGCCCCGCAGGCGCGCATCGTGGACATCTCGCACGACATTGAGCCGCAGAACGTGCGCCAGGCGGCCTACGTCCTCTCCACGGCCACCCCCTACTTCCCGCCGGGCACCATTCACGTGGTTGTCGTGGACCCTGGCGTGGGCAGCGCCCGCCGGCCCATTGCCGTGTGCAGCGACAGGGCCTATTATGTCGGCCCTGACAATGGTGTCTTCAGTCATGTCTTGGCGGGGCAACACCAGGTATCAGGTATCGGCGATGAGGGATCGGGAGAACAACCCGAAACCCGAAACTCGAGACCCGAAACTCAGTGTTCCGTCATCCACCTGGACCAACCTCAGTACTGGCTGGCGGCGATCAGCCACACCTTCCACGGGCGCGACATCTTCTCGCCTGTCGGCGCGCATCTGGCGGCCGGCGTTCCCTTCGACGCCCTGGGCACGCCCATCGCCGACCCCGTGACCTTCCCCCTGCCCCGGCCTGAGCGTCTGCCCGATGGTTCCATCCGCGGCCAGGTGCTGCACGCCGACCGCTTCGGCAACCTCATCACCGACATCCCCATGAGTTGGCTGGCCGCTGGCGACGCCTGGATCTTCGACATCGCCGGGCAGCGCATCGAGGGCCTCAGCGTGACCTATGCTGCGGCTGAGAGGGGTGAGCTCGTGGCCCTGGCTGGCAGTGAAGGTCTGCTGGAGATCGCCGTGCGGGAGGGGAGCGCAACGGAGAGGCTTGACGTAGGCGCGGGCACGCAGGTCATGGCAACGCCAGCGAGTGGCGGGAGCAACAGGAAAGAAGGGAAACGAGGGAAACAATGACCAGTTTGCCAATCTACCGATTTACCGATCTACCAGTCTACCGGCCCGAGGGAACCTGATGAGCACATTTATCATTGAGGGTGGACATCCGCTGAGCGGCAGCGTGATTCCCAGCGGCAACAAGAACGCGGCACTGCCCATCCTGGCGGCCAGCCTGCTCACCGACCAGCCGGTAACGTTACATAACGTCCCGCGCATCGGCGATGTGGAGACGATGCTGCAACTGCTGGCCGATCTGGGGGTGGAGGTCGAGGAGCGGAACGAGAGCACATTGACCCTGCAGGCGCGGCAGGTGCACAAGGCCACGCTTGATGCCGGGCTCTGCAAGCAGATTCGGGCGTCCATCTTGCTGGCCGGACCGTTGTTGGCCCGTTGTGGCGAATTGCAGTTGCCGCTGCCGGGAGGCGATGTCATTGGTCGAAGGCGGGTGGACACGCACCTGTTGGCGCTGAAGGCTCTGGGATCGCAGGTTTCGTTCGACCGCGGTTTCGAGATGCGCGTCGGCCGGCTGCGGGGCGCTGATGTCCTGCTGGACGAGGCCAGCGTGACCGCCACTGAGAACGGCATCATGGCTGCCGTGCTGGCCGAGGGCACCACGGTTATTCGTAACGCGGCCAGCGAGCCGCACGTGCAGGATCTGTGTCGCTTCCTTAACAGCCTGGGAGCGCGCATTGAGGGTATCGGCTCTAACACGCTGGTCATCGAGGGTGTGTCCCGCCTGAGGGGCGGCGAGTTCACCATCTGCCCTGACCACACCGAGGTCGGCAGTTTCATCGGCCTGGGAGCGGTGACGGAGGGCGAAATCCGCATCTGTGGTGTCAACCGCCAGCACTTGCGCATGATGGACATGGTGTTCCGCAAAAGGCTGGGCGTGCGCATGCATTACGAGGGCGATACCCTGGTGGTAGAAGATAACCAAGAACTGGTGATACAGCCCGACGTGGGCGGTGCGGTGCCCAAGATCGAGAATGCTCCCTGGCCGGCCTTCCCTGCCGATGTGTTGAGCATCGCCCTGGTGGTGTCCACACAAGCACGGGGCACCGTTCTCATTCACGAGAAGATGTTCGAAAGCCGCCTGTATTTTGTGGACAAGCTGATCAGCATGGGGGCGCAGATCATCCTTTGCGACCCGCATCGCTGCGTAGTGGTGGGGCCTTCGCCGCTGCACGGACAGGAGCTGACCAGCCCGGACATCCGCGCCGGCATGGCGCTGCTGATCGCCGCCTTGTGCGCCGAAGGGCAGAGCGTCATCGGTAACATCGGCCAGATTGACCGCGGCTACGAGCGGATAGACGAGAAATTGCGGAAGCTGGGGGCGCGCATTGAAAGGGCTGAGTAACGAGGGACAGGGGACGGGGGAGAGGGGGCAGGGGATAAGCAAAAGGAGGGTAACAGACATGGCACACCATGAGCTTCCTATTCCATCACATTTCGATCCGGGCAGGGTCGGCGAGGTGTGGAAGGTTCTCTACCAGGAGCGGGCTGAGGAAGCCGAGCAATGGGCGAAGCGGCATGGCCTACGACCTGCGGCCAGTGACCAGTTCAGAATCTGCCTGGTGGCGGTGGACGTGCAAAACGCCTTCTGCATCCCCGGCTTCGAGCTGTTTGTCGGCGGTCGCTCTGGCATGGGGGCGGTGGACGACAATCGCCGGCTGTGCGAGTTCATCTACCGCAACCTGGGCGTGATCACGCAGGTCTGTCCAACAATGGACACGCACCAGGCCATGCAGATCTTCCACGCTGCCTTTTGGATCAACGACGCGGGCCAGCATCCGGCGCTCTATACGCTCATTTCGCAAGAGGACGTCGAAGGAGGCCGCTGGAAGTTCAACCAGGTGCTGGCTCGCAGCCTGGGCATTGACGCGGAGTACGCGCAGCGCCATCTCGTGCACTACACGCGTGCGCTGAAAGCAGGCGGCAAGTACGATCTGACCATCTGGCCTTATCACGTGATGCTGGGCAGCATCGGCCATGCGCTGGTCTCGGCGGTCGAGGAGGCTATCTTCTTCCACAGCATCGCCCGCTGCAGCCAGCCCGATTTTCAGGGCAAAGGCAACAACCCGCTGACGGAGCATTACTCGGTCCTGGGCCCGGAGGTGTTGCAGGGACCGGATGGCGAGCCCATTGCCCAGAAAAACGTCGTCTTCATCGAGAAGCTCTTGCAGTTCGATGCCGTCCTCATCGCCGGACAGGCCAAGAGTCACTGCGTGGCCTGGACCATTGACGACCTGCTGCAGGGCATTACCGTTCGCGATGAGACGTTGGTGGAGAAAGTGTACCTTCTGGAAGACTGCACCTCTCCCGTTGTTGTCCCTGGCGTGATGGATTACACGGACGAAGCGGATGCCGCTTTCCACCGCTTTGCCGACGCGGGAATGCACGTGGTCCGCTCCACCGATCCCTTGGAGAGTTGGCCTGGCATCAGGCTTTGAGAGGAGCGAAGCAGCCATGACCCCGATGAACAACCCTTGGATCAAAGTTGCTCTCGCCGAGGACCGCGCCGACGTGTACTTCGCCCACACCCAGGCCATCTTGCAGGAGGAGGGGTTGGATCCCGTGGTGACGCTGGAAGTCTTCCCCAGCAGGGATGGCCTCCTGTGCGGCATGAAGGAAGCGCTGGCGCTGCTGCGGCAGGTGCTGCCGGCGGATCGTTCTGAGGTGTGGGCTCTGGAAGAGGGCGAACCCATGCAGGCCAAGGAGGTAGTGTTGCGTATCACCGGCCCTTACCAGAGTTTCGGCCTCTACGAGACGGCCCTCCTGGGCATCCTGTCCCACGAGAGCGGTTGGGCGACGGCTGCCCAGGCCTGCGTGCGGGCTGCTGGCGACACGCCGGTGATCAGTTTCGGCGCTCGCCACGTGCACCCGGCCGTGGCCCCCTACATGGAGTACGCGGCGGTCGTGGGGGGCTGCGCGGGCTGCGCCACGCCGGCCGGCGCGGAACTGGCGGGGATCGAGCCTTCGGGCACCATCCCCCACGCGCTCATCCTCTGCATGGGCGATACGGTGGCTGCCACCCAGGCCTTCGATCGCATCATTGATCCCCGCCTGCCGCGTATCGCGCTGGTGGATACCTTCAAGGACGAAGCGGAGGAGAGCCTGCGGGTGGCGAGAGCGATGGGAGATCGGCTGTGGGGGGTGCGGCTGGACACGCCAGCGGAGCGGGGCCGGGTGACGCCGGACTTGGTCATCGAAGTGCGGGCGCGGCTGGATCAGGCGGGCTACGAACAGGTGCGCATCGTGGTCAGCGGCGGCATTGACCCGGCGCGCATCACGCTATTCAAAGAACGGAGAGCGCCAGTGGACGCCTATGGCGTCGGCAGCGCCATCTCCGGCGCGTTGCCCATAGACTTCACTGCCGATATCAAGGTGATCGAGGGACGGCCAGTGGCCAAGCGGGGCCGCATCCCCGGCATTACCCCCAATCCGCGGTTGAGGAAGAAGGAAACCAGTAGACAAGGAAACAAGTAGGCAAGGGGGGAGTCAGGAGGCTTTCCCTTGTCTACTTGTCTACTTGTGTACTTGTCTACTCCTCCCCACGCGGGCTGATGACGCGGATGATGCGGTCGAGCAATTCGTAGACGAAGGTCTGGCGGATGCCGGCGATGGCCGCGATCAGCCAGGGGAAGTACTGGGCTGCCTTGCCGGCCTGCGGCGAGGAGATGTCTGTCTGCATGGCCAGGAAACCGCCGGCGATGATCAGGTAGACGATGATCCCCAGCACCATGCCCTGGATGGGTTGTACCATGTACCAGAGATTGTACTGCGGGTCGTAATCCTGCTGATCGGAAACGTGCCACCACATGCTCCAGAGCGCGCAGATCACGCCGCCGATGCCACCCACCAGCATCGTCCCCCAGACGGGGAAGATGTCTGGCATGGATGAGGCCACCGTCCCGCTCAGCATGCCGATCCAAGCCCCTAACGGCCCCTCGAAGATCAGGCCGATGAACAGGAGCAACGCCCAGCCCGCCTCGTACAACAGCAGCCGGGGCCAGTACTTCCCGGAGATTTTGCGGCTTTCCTCTGTGCGGTTAATGAGGGTTCGGGCGGTCTGCATGCGCAGTTCGGCATCGGCGAAAGCATAGGGGCGCTCAATCAAGATGGTCCGCGACTGGTACAGCAGCTTCAGCGCTGTGGCGCTGTGTTGCTGGTGAGAGGCCAGGCGGGTGGCGGCGCGATCGTACAGTTTGTCCACCTCTTCCATCAATTCGTTGCGCCGCTTGCGCGTGAGCTCGGCCAGGATCCGTTGCTGCTCTTCCTCCGTATACTCGCGGGGAGTGATCTCGATTTCCGGCGTGACCTGCTCACCGGGGCCGGGAGGGACCAGCATGGCCAACTCGCCGGCCGGCACGTCCATCAGGATGCCGCCGATGCGCAGGGAGACAGGCCGTTCCTCTGCTGCAGCCTCGGCCTCCGGCGGCGGGCCGACGACGCTGGGTTTCGCCACTGCCGGTGGAAGCGGGCTGCGGGTCGGCGGCCTGTAGTCGCTGGGAGGAGCCACTTCAGGTTCCGGCACCACTGGGGCTACCTCGTCTGCTTCCACCGCTGCGGCTGTCTCCTCGGCCAGCACCGGTGGTCTCTCCCAGGCAGGAGTTTCCTCTGCGGCCTTAGGCGGAGAGATATCCTTCGCTTCCTCCTCCGGCGCGGGGACGAAAATCTCCTCTTCGACCTCCGCTGGCCGCCAGGCTTGCGGACGTGCGCCCCGCGAGGGGCTGGCGGGCAGTGGCTCGCTCTCTTCCTCCAGCCTGCCGGCCAGCGCTTCCTCGCTGAGCATCGCGTCCAGGACCTCCTCTGCCTTGGCGGCAGGGAAGGAGGGAGCGGCAGCCGGCACAGCCCGCCGCGCTGCCGGCGCGGGTGGTTCGGCCGTCCCGCCGAAGAGGGTGTCTATCCCTTGCCCGATGATCTCCTCGCCGCGGCCGCTGACGCTAACGGTACTCTTCTTCGCCATGGATGATCACCTCCGCCAGATCACGATAGGCCTGAGCGCCGGGATGCCTGCTGGCATATTCGAGAATCGGCTGGTGAGCCGCCGGCGCTTCGGCAAAACGAATGCTCTTCTTGATCACGATGTCGAAAACCTTCTTTCCCAGGAAGGAGCGCAGTTCATCCAATACCTCGCGGGTGTGAATCGTGCGCGCGTCGTACATGGTTCCCAGGATACCCAGCACACGCAGATTGGGGTTCAGCCGCTTTTTGACGCGGGAGATGGTTTGTATCAACATACCGATGGCCCGCATGGCCAGAAACTCGCAGATAATGGGGATCAACACCTCGTCTGCCGCCGTGAGCGCATTGACTGTGAGCAGCCCCAAGTTCGGGCCACAATCAAAGAGAATAAATGCGTACTGATGACGGATGTCCTCCAACGCATCCCGCAGCAGGTATTCTCGTCCCAGGGCGGAGACCAGTTCGACCTCTGCGGCAGCCAGGTCAATGTTGGCCGGCACCAGGTCGAGGAAGGGACGCACCGGATGGATGACAGCCGCCAAAGGGAAATCGGGACCGGTGAGCACGTTGTAGATGGTGTGCTCCAGGGTGTCCGGCTGCAGGCCAAAGCTATTGGAGAGGGCTGCTTGGGGATCCAGGTCAATGAGCAGCGTCCGTTGTTGACGCTCGGCCAAGGCTGCACCCAGGTTGATGACGGTAGTGGTTTTTCCGACGCCTCCTTTCTGGTTGACGACGGCGATGACTCGGCCCATGCTCGCTCTCTCGCTGACTGGTGTGGCTGTTGCCGCAGACCTGTCTGTTGCGGCTTTATTATACCACATGTCGCGGAAGGGCGGAAATAACCATCCGGGCTTTGGGCCG
>JACNHM010000358.1 GCA_014383605.1 Chloroflexota bacterium | reverse complement strand
GTGGGGGGAGATCGTTGACTACCGCGCCCCTATCCGGGCGAAGGTCTGCTCATCTTTGAAAACCGACCATATCATAGCACACTCGCAAATGTGTGTCAAGAATGGACAGGGATGGCGAAAGCGAGTATAATCATTTGGTTGGAGAAGTGGGGCTCGACTGACCTGGTAGGGCTGAACGAAAACAGATCTTCACCAGACAGACCACCCGGAAGCGCCGGACATGCCGCAAGAGAACAACCCCTACCACATCTGCACCTGGGAACCGGACGTGGATTGCGTGCATTGCGAGAATCAGGGCCGCTTGCTCTGCCGCATGCACTGGGCCGACCTGATCCAGTTCATGCTGCTGGCCTTCAACGTGTTCATCCCGGCGGTGCTGGGCATGATCTTGGGCGGGCACGCGGTCCACCTCATCGGCTACGCCGCCTTCTGGGTCTTCTTCTTCGGCTTCTTCGAGATCCGCATCCTGTGCAGCCATTGCCCGTTCTACGCCGAGGAGGGCTTCGTCCTGCACTGCCCGGCCAACTACGGCCTGCCCAAGTTCTGGCGATACCGTCCGGAGCCAATGCAGCGGTGGGAGAAGGTGGCCCTGTTGGTATGCTTCGTCATTCTCTTCGGCTACCCGCTCCCGTTCCTGATCCTGGGACGCCAGTGGGTGCTGCTGTCCATCACCTCCTACGCCGCGCTGCTCTGGCTCTTCGTCATGCAGAAGAACGTCTGCAGCAGGTGCGTGAACTTCTCCTGTCCGCTGAACCGCGTGCCCAGGCAGGTTGTGGACGGCTACCTGCGGCGCAACCAGGTCATGCGGGAAGCCTGGGAAGCGAGCGGCTACCAGCTCAGCGGACACGACAGAGAGAGAATCCATGCCTGAATTCAAACTCATATCCGACTTCCAACCGACGGGCGACCAGCCGCAGGCCCTCAAGGAACTGGTCGCCGGCCTGAAGAAGGAGTACAAACATCAGACGCTCCTCGGGGCGACCGGCACGGGCAAAACCTACGTCATGGCCAAAGTCATCGAAGCCGTGCAGCGCCCCACGCTGGTCATGGCCCACAACAAAACCCTGGCCGCGCAGCTCTACAGCGAGTTCCGCGAGTTCTTCCCCCACAACGCCGTGGAGTACTTCGTCAGCTACTACGATTACTACCAGCCGGAAGCGTACCTGCCCAAGACCGACACCTACATCGAAAAGGACGCCGCCATCAACCAGGAGATTGACCGCCTGCGGCTGGCGGCCACCTCGTCCCTCTTCAGCCGCCGCGACGTGGTCATCGTGGCCTCCGTCTCCTGTATCTACAGCCTGGGCAGCCCGCAGGACTACGGCCGCGTGGTGGTCAACCTGCGCCGGGGCGATACCATGCGCCGCGACAAGGTGCTGCGCCACCTGGTGGACATCTACTACGAACGCAACGACATGCTGCTGGCCCGCGGCAAGTTCCGCGTGCGCGGCGACACCCTGGAGGTGATGCCCGCCTACGGCGAGATGGCCTACCGCGTGGAGTTCTGGGGCGACCAGATCGAGCGCATCACCGAAGTGGACCCGCTGACGGGAGAGGTGCTGGCCGAGCACGGACAGCTCGACATCTTCCCCGCCAAGCACTTCATCACGCCGGCCGACCAGATGGCCGAGGCGCTGGAGGAGATCGAGGCGGAACTGGAGGAGCATCTCAAAGCGCTGCGAGACCAGGACAAGCTGCTGGAAGCGCAGCGGCTGGAACAGCGCACCCACTACGACCTGGAGATGCTGCGGGAGGTCGGCTACTGCTCCGGCATCGAGAACTACAGCCGCCACCTGTCTCGCCGGCCGCCCGGCTCCCGCCCCTGGGTGCTGTTGGACTACTTCCCCAACGACTATCTGACGATCATTGACGAATCGCACATGACCATCCCCCAGATTCGGGGCATGTACCGTGGCGACCTCTCCCGCAAGGGGGTGCTGGTGGAGTATGGCTTCCGGCTGCCCTCGGCGATGGACAACCGCCCGCTGCGCTTCGACGAGTTCGAGGAGATGGTCAATCAGGTCGTCTATACCACGGCCACGCCGGGACCCTACGAGCGGGAGCATTCGGCGCAGATCGTGGAACAGATCATCCGCCCCACAGGGCTGGTCGACCCGCAGGTGCACGTGCGCCCCACCAAAGGGCAGATTGACGACCTGCTGGGGGAGATCCGCCGCCGCGTGGCGCGGGGCGAGCGCGTCCTGGTCACCACGCTCACCAAGCGCATGGCCGAGGATCTGGCCGACTACCTGGCCGAACTGGAGGTGCGGGTGCACTACCTGCACTCCGAGATCCAGACCCTGGAGCGGGTGGAGATCCTGCGCGATCTGCGGTTGGGGGTCTACGACGTGGTCGTGGGCATCAACCTGCTGCGGGAGGGGCTGGACCTGCCGGAGGTCAGCCTGGTGGCCATCCTCGACGCCGACAAAGAGGGCTTCCTGCGCTCCGACACGGCGCTGATCCAGACCATCGGCCGGGCGGCGCGGCACGTACACGGCACGGCCATCATGTACGCCGACAAGATGACCGGCTCCATGAGCCGGGCCCTCGAGGAGACCAACCGGCGGCGGCACAAACAGGAGACGCACAACCTTGCCCACAACATCGTGCCCACCAGCATCGTTAAGTCGGTGCGCGATCTGACCGACCGCGTGCGCACGCTGGGCGAGGAGAGGGTGCCCTACGAGGTCGAGGGCGGAAAGCCACTGCCGCTGTCGGCGCTGCCCCCGGACGAGCTGGTGCGGCTGATCAAGCAACTGGAAAAGGAGATGAAGGCGGCAGCGGAAACGTTGGAGTTCGAGAAGGCCGCCGTGCTGCGGGATCAGATCATCGAGCTGCGCCGGGCTCAGGAGGCCCGAGACACTCGCCCCGCCTGGGAGAAACTGCGCGCGCCCAAGCCGTCTGCCTGATTCAAGGTGCAACAAGGTGCAACGCACCTCCCAGGTGCGTTGCACCTTCTCTGCCTGATTTGACATCATAACATTATGGTGCTATAATGTATACATCATAATGTAGGTCAAGGTGAGACGAGATGAAACGCACGCAAATCTACCTGCCAGAGGAACTCCACGAAGCCGTGAGACGCATCTCCTTCGAACAGCGCAAGTCCATGGCCCAGGTAATGCGCGAGGCGGTAGCCGCCTACGTGGTCGAGGAGCGGGCCCACGCGCCTTCCCCGGTAAACGGAGACGAGATAGACGACGACTTCGAAATCGAGCCTATCTCCGAGGAAGACCTCACGCCGGAGGAGTTGGCGGAGCTGAAAAAGAACCCCCTCTACCACATCATCGGCATGGTCTCCAGCGGCCTCACTGACCTTTCCGAGAATCACGACACCTACGCTGTCAGGGATCGGCATTGAAAACGCTCTTTGTGGACACCAGCGCCTGGCTAGCTGTTGTGGATAACACCGATACGTACCATCGGGTGGCCAAGCATTACTACCTGGGATCCATCAAGCGCAAGGCATCGTTGGTCACATCCAGCGACCTCTTGACCGAGACGTACACCCGACTGCGCTACACGACAGGTCACCGCGACGCTGTTCGATTCCATGGCATGATCGAGATGGCGCAACAGCAAGGGTTTCTACGGGTCGTCTGGGTGGACGAGGAAATCGCCGCTGAAGCGTGGGACCTCTTCGAGCGCTACGATGACCAGCTCTTCTCATTCCAGGACTGCACCAGTTTCGTCATTGCGCGGCGGCTGGACAGCCAAGACGTGTTCGCCTTTGATGAGGACTTCAGCGTTATGGGCTTCCGCGTGTGGCCGCGCCAGGGCGCACGCGGTGTTGATCGAGATTTGACAAAATAGAACATCTGTGCTATCATTAGCGTGGAGCGATTCGGCCCTCAGGAGACGACCATGGTTACAGCATACGACACCAAAGATATCCAGGTTCTGGACTATCCAGAGAACATCCAGCGCCGGCCGGGCATGTACGTCGGTGGCACGGGCCTGGACGCCCTGCACCACCTGGTCTACGAGCTGATTGACAACGCCGTGGACGAGGCCCTGGCCGGGGCTTGCACGAACATCGGCGTGAACATCCACCCCGACGGCTCGCTCACCATCACCGACGACGGGCGCGGCATTCCCACCGGGATGCACGCCGAAAAAGGGCGGTCTACGCTGGAACTGGTCTTCACCGAGTTGCACAGCGGCGGCAAGTTCAAGGAGGGCAGCTATTCGACCAGCGGCGGCCTGCACGGCGTGGGCATCAAGGCCACCAACGCCCTGTCGGAGTGGTTGGAGGTGCGGGTGCGCCGCGATGGCGTGATCTACTTCCAGCGCCACGAAAATGGCCTGCCTGTCGCCCCTGTTCACATTCTGGACCCGCACAGCCAGATGCCCCTTGCCGAGGTCGGTCAGAAAGGCGAAGCCACGGCCATCAAGGCCCATGCCGACAAGAAGCTGGGCACCGGCACCCAGATCACCCTCAAGCCCAGCTCCCGTTTCATGGACACCACCGACTTCGACTTCGATGCCATGGCTCGGCGCTTGCAGGTCATCGCCTTTCTCCTGCCGGGGGTGACCGTGGAATTCACCGATCAGCGCCGCAAGAAGACCCGCCAGAAGCGTTTCCGCTACGACGGCGGCCTGGTCGAGTACGTGAAATGGCTCAACGAGGCACGCCGGCCCATCCACCGCACGCCCATGGAGGTCACCGGAGAACAGGACGGGGTGGCCGTGGAGGCCGTGTTCCAGTGGCACACCAGCGTGGACGACAGCGAGATCGTCAGCTTCGTCAACACCATTCCCACCTCCGACGGCGGCAAGCACGTGGCCGGTTTCAAGAGCGCCGTCACCAAAGCCATCAACCAGTTCGCGTCGGAGAAGAAGCTGGGCAAAGACAAAGGCGAAGCCAGCATCCGCGGCAGCGACACCCTGGCCGGGCTGACGGCCGTGCTCAAGCTCTCCATGCAAGACCCCCACTTCACCAGCCAGACCAAGACGCAGTTGGCCAGCGACAGCGTGCAGGGCATCGTCCACAGCATCGTCTACGAGGGGTTGCTGGAGCAACTGCGCAAGAAGATCTCCCTGGGCAAGACTATCGTCCAGCAAGCGCAGGCCGCGGCCCAGGCGCGAGTGGCAGCCAGCAAGGCCCGCTCCCTGGTCATCCGCCGCAGCGTGTTGGACGCCACCGATTCAGGCCTGCCCGGCAAGCTGGCCGACGTGAGCAAAGGCACGCCCACGGAGCAGACGGTGCTCTACATCGTCGAGGGCGACAGCGCCGGCGGTTCGTGCAAGATGGCCCGCGACCGGCGCTACCACGCCATCCTGCCGCTGCGGGGCAAGCCCCTCAACGTGGAAGGGGTCAAGCTGACCCGCTTGCTGAGCAACAACGAGATCAGGGCCGTCATCGCCGCCGTCGGCGGTGGCGTGGGCAGCGATTTCAGCGTTGAGGACATGCGCTACGGCGGCGTGGCCATCCTGGTGGATGCCGACGTGGACGGCGACCATATCCGCACCCTGCTCTACACCCTGTTCTGGCGCTACATGCGCCCCATGATCGAGTCTGGCCGGCTCTACGTGGCCGTGGCGCCGCTGTACCTGCTGCGCAAGGGCAAACAAGCCCGTTACGTTTACTCAGACCGGGAGCGGGACGCCGTCCTGGAGAAGTGGGGCTCCAATGGTACGACCAGCCAACGCTACAAGGGTTTGGGCGAGATGAACCCCGAACAACTGCGCGAAACGGTCTTTCAGGTAGACGACGGCGGCCCCTTCACCGGCAGCCTGCGGCGGGTGACGGTGGAGGACGTCCACCACGCCAATCAGCTCATCAGCACGCTGATGGGCAAATCGGCCCGTCATCGCCGAACCTGGCTGCTGGAACGCTGGAGCCAAGAAGATGCCGGTGAAAACGGGAACGGGGAAGAAGTGGAAGAGGTAACAGAGAATGCTGACTGAGACGATCTCCCTGACCACAGATCTGGAGCAGGCGTACTTTCAGTACGCCGTGGAGACGATCACCGAGCGCGCGCTGCCCCGCGTGGAGGATGGGCTCAAGCCGGTGCAGCGGCGTATCCTCTACGCCATGCACGACATGGGGCTGCGCCACGACCGGCCGCACCGCAAATCGGCCCGCGTGGTCGGTGAGTGCTTGGGCAAGTACCATCCGCACGGCGATCAATCGGTCTACATGGCCATGATCCGCATGGGGCAGGACTTCGCCATGGGCCAGCCTTTGGTGGATGGCCAGGGCAACTTCGGCAGCATTGACGGCGACAGCCCGGCGGCCATGCGCTACACGGAAGCGCGGCTGGCCGAGATCGCCAGCCACATGCTCCTGGACATTGACCAGGACACCGTGGACTTCGCGGACAACTTCGACGGCAGCCTGCAGGAGCCCATCATCCTGCCGGCCGCCTTGCCCAACTTGTTGATCAATGGCGCCATGGGCATTGCCGTGGGCATGGCCACCAACATCCCCCCGCACAATCTGGGCGAGGTGTGCGATGCCGTGGTCTACGTGGCCGAACGCTGGCGACAGCGGGATAAGATCAGCGTGGACGAGCTGATGAAGATCATTCCCGGCCCCGACTTCCCCACCGGCGGCGTGATCTACCGCTATCGGGACGACCCTTCAGGCGAAGAGAAGATGGACACCATCCGCGCCGCCTACGAGACCGGACGGAGCCGCATCATCACCCAGGCGCGGATGGACATGGAAGACATCGGCGGCGGCAAGGTCAACATCGTGGTCACCGAACTGCCCTACGCCGTGCAGAAGTCCACCGTGCTGGAGCGCATCGCCCGCGAGGTGCGTGACGGCAGGATCAGCGGCGTCACCGATCTGCGCGACGAATCGGACCACGAGGGCATGCGGGCCATCATCGAGGTCAGCCGCGTGGCCGATCCCCGCGAGGTGCTGGAGAGCCTCCTCAGCCACAGCCAACTGCGGGAGACCTTCGGAGTCAATGCTCTGGCCTTGGTTGCCGAGCAGGTCAACGGCGAGACCATCGTGCGCCCGCAAAGACTGAGCCTGCGGGAGATGCTGGTCCATTTCGTCGAGCACCGCCTGAACGTCATCGTGCGCCGCAGCCGCTACGAGTTGGCGAAACGCGAAGCTCGGCTGCACATCGTCGAGGGCGTGCTGAAAGCGCTGGACGTCATTGACGAGGTCATTGATACCATCCGCCGCAGCCGCACCGCCGAGACGGCGGAAAGAAACCTCATCAGCTCCTTCAAGTTCACACAACTTCAGGCCCAGGCCATCATGGCCATGCAGTTACGACGGCTGGCGGCCCTGGAGCGCCGCAAGCTGGCCGACGAGGAAAAGGAACTCAAGGCCCGCATCAAGTATCTGCAGGGGTTGCTACGCTCGCAGGCCCGCCGGTTGGAGGTCATGGTCGAGGAGACGCAGGCGATCAAGGAGAAGTTCGCTGAACCGCGCCGGACGGTGATCCTGACCGACGAAAAGCCCCAAGACAGCATTGTGACCGAGGCCGACCTGGCCGTGCCCGAAGAACCGCAGATGATCGTGGTCACCAGCCAGGGCGTGCAACGACACGATGTCAGCCGTTTCGGCTACCGTGTGCGGCCGGGGACGACCAGCCGAGCCGTGGAAGCCCACCTCTTGTATCTGCAAAGCGAACCGCAGGATACCGTCGTGCTGATCTCCGACCGGGGACGGGCCTGGTGGGGGACGGTGGGCCGGTTGCCGCGATCGGCCAGTTTTGAGGAATTGGGGCTGAGCAAAGGCGAGCAGGTCGTCGGACTGGGCATCCTTTCCGGCCAGTGCTGCCTGGTGCTGGGCACACGCCAGGGCCAGGTCAAGCGGGTCACAGCCGAGGACGTCAGGGCCACCGCCGAGGCCTCCTGGGCCACGGTGATCGGGCTGGCCGGGAAAGATGACGGGGTGCTCTTCGCTGGCGTCGGCGGCGAGCAAGCCCAGGTCATGTTCTTCGGCAGCGGTAGAGCCATCCGTTTCGCCGCCAGCACAGTCAACCCCCAGGCCACCCCCTCGGCCAGGGGCGTGGCGGGCATCAAGGTGCGCAAGGGAGATCGGTTGCTGAGCGGCGCGGTGGTCAGTGATCCCCAGGCCGATCTGGGCGTGGTCGTGGTCAGCAAGAAGGGCTACGTCAAGCGAATGCCGTTGAAGGAGTTTCCGGTGAAAGGTCGGGCCGGTCAGGGCACGTTGCTGCTCAACCAGACCCAGGCGACCGGGCCGCTGGTGGCGGTGGGCGCCGGGCCATTGAAGGGATCGGTGGACTTGATTTCTGCCGACGGCAAGCGGCAGCGCTTGGCCGACGTGCCAGAGACGAACCGCGCCAATCGCGGCAAAAAGCTGGTCGAGTTGGACGACGTGGCCGCAGTCGCCGTGCTGTAATTGTCTGTGTTCCTCACCTCTTTCGCGCTCCTCCCCTGCGGGGGAGGAGCGTTTTTGCTCGTAGTGACGACTTCAATCCTTCGGTGCGGGGAAAAAGCGACTGAAGTCGCTACTACGAATCCACACCTTGTGGTTGAGTGCGGATCTCTCCAAGATGTAGAGATGTAGGGTGCAAAGGGTCGCCAGAATCCCGTCGCGAATTCTGCGGCGGCAAAATAGCCCCTTTGACCGAGTTGTGCTATAATCCTCGCCGGTCTGGAACAGATCGCTTCAAACAGCAATATCTATCGAAGGGGAGAAGAGACGACGTGAAAGTCACTAGCGAGGAACTACCGGATCGTCAGGTCGCGCTGACGGTGGAAGTGGAAGAGGAACGCGCACAGCGAGCGCTGCAGCAGACTGCCCGCCGCCTGTCCAAACGGTTGCGTATTCCCGGCTTCCGTCCCGGGAAAGCACCCTTCCCCATCGTCGTACGCACTGTGGGAGAAGACCATCTGCGCGCCGAGGCCTTTGAAGCCATCGGGCAGCAGCTCTACGAGGAAGCGCTGAAAGAGGCAGAGGTCGAAGCCTATGCCCAGGGCACACTGGAGGAGGTGCAGTGGGACCCGCTCACCTTCAAGGTGACCGTGCCCCTGCCGCCGCGGGTGGAGTTGGGTGACTACCACGCCCTGCGCGTGGCGGCCGACCCCATCCTCGTGCTGGACGAGGAGGTAGACGAGGCGCTGCAACAACTGCGGGAGCGTCATGTAGAGTGGGCGCCGGTGGATCGGGCTGCCGCCTACGAGGACATGCTGGTCATGGACATTGTGGGCCGCGTGGGCGAGGAAGAGATCATGAATCACCAGAACTGGGAGCGGGTGCTGCGGGAGGAAAGCGGCGGCTCGCTGCCCGGGTTCGATGATGCTTTGCTGGGCCTGAAGGCCGGGGACAACCACAGCTTCGACCTGGCCTACGCCGAAGGCTCCAGCCGGGCCGGCGAAACGGTCCACTTCGAGGTCACCCTGCACGGCGTGAAGGCCAGGGAACTGCCGCCGCTGGACGATGAGTTCGCCCAGACCGTCGGCGAGGAAAATGAGACGCTGGAGGCGCTGCGCGAGGCCGTTCGAGAGAATCTGCGGGCGCAGCGCGAGGCGGAATCGGACTACGAGGGCAAGGTCCTGGATGTCCTGGTAGAGCAGGGACGGATCGAATTCCCGCCGCTGATACTGGAGGGAGAGCTCGATGACCTGCTGGAAGACCACGACCGGCTGCTGCGGCAGCAGGGGATGCCTCTGGACGACTGGCTGCGCGTGAGCGGCAAGAGCAAGGAAGCCTATCGGGAGGAGCAGCGGCCCCAGGCGGAGCGGCGGCTGAAGCGCAGCCTGGCGCTGAGCAAGCTCGTCGAACAAGAGGAGCTGACCGTCAAAGACGATGACGTGGACGAGGAGATCGAGCGCCGCGTGGCGGCCCAACCAGACGCCGTCGCCGAGCGGGTGCGGGGGCTGTTCGATTCGCCCAACGGGCGGCAGATGCTGCGCAAGGACCTCCTGACCCGCAAGGCGCTGCTGCGGCTGCTAACCATTGCCAGAGGGGAATTAGAGTTCGGGGTTCGGGGTTCGGAGTTCGACGCCGAACACCAAACGCCGAACTCCGAACTCCAAACACCGAACGTGTGAAGTGGAGGTTTCAGATGAGAGCAGAGTCGTTGATACCGATGGTTATCGAGAGCACCGGGCGGGGCGAGCGAGCCTATGACATCTACTCGCTGTTGTTGAAGGAACGCATCGTCTTCCTGGGCACGCCCATCACCGACCAGGTCGCCAACCTGATCGTCGCCCAGCTCCTTTTCCTGGACCGGGAAGACCCGGAACGAGAGATCAGCCTGTACATCAACTCGCCCGGTGGCAACATTTACCCGGGCCTGGCCATCTACGATACTATGCAGCTTCTGCGAGCGCCGGTCTCCACCATCGCCGTGGGCTGGACGGCCAGCATGGGCACAGTGCTGCTGTCGGCGGGACGCAAAGGGCATCGCTACGCCCTGCCGCACACCACCATCCACATGCACCCCGCGGGCGGTCAGGCGCGGGGCTACGCGCCCGACGTGGAGATCCAGCTCAACGAGCTGCTGCGCATGCAGCGGCTGGTGCAGACGCTCCTGGCCAAACAGACGGGCCAGCCCATCGAGCGCATCGCCAAGGACTTCGACCGCGACTACTTCATGGACGCCAAGGGCGCCGTGGAATACGGCATCATTGACGAGGTTCTCGGCGAGCCGGTGGCGACGATGGAGGAACTGCGGGGAGAGACAGCTAGCAAGAGAGGGAAAGAGGCCAAAAGCGGAGAAGAATAGCTTCTCTTCGAGGCGGACCTTCGCCGCTGGATCGAATATGGTCCAGGGGGAGATGGCGGACTGCTTGCCCTTAGCAGAGGCAGATCGCTCCCCCTCAACCCTTGCCCCCGTGTGCTGCACCCCCTCCACCTCTCAGTGAGATGGAGGGGGTGTGCTTTTTCAACACCACCGAGGCACCGCAAGACCACCAGAGACCCCTGCCGCACATCCACCAGACGGAGAGATTATGCAATTTCGCCGACGAGTGGTATAATACCTGCCAGATGGGAGAGAGGCCAGATGGGGGCCTTGCCAGATGGGAGGGAGTTGCACTCCCGACCGCAGGCTCGGAGTGCAACTCCTCGCCATCCATTATCCCGACCGCAGGTGCTGGCTGACGGTGCTCCAGAGCGCTGGACTAAGGTCCAGCGCGAGCTGATCAG
>JACNHM010000202.1 GCA_014383605.1 Chloroflexota bacterium | reverse complement strand
CCTGACGCGTGAGCCGCTGCACCCGCGGATCCTGCCAAGCGGCGAGATGAAGCTGAACATGGACTGCGTCAGCTCCGTAAAGCTGATCCCGTATTCCGGGCAGGCGTTCCCGTCCGAATAGTGCGGCTCGGCGCCATCGCCCGGGTCGATGATGATCAGCCCATCGCCCAGGCGCAGGGCGGTCTCGACCGAGTCGGTGAGACGGCTCGTGAACTCGCCGCGCGTTTCCGTGTTCTCGGCCGGCAGGATCAATCGATCCACCACCAACTCGATGTCGTGCTTGATCTTCTTGTCAAGCTCGATCTCCTGGCTCAGATCCCGGATCTCGCCATCCACTCGCACCCGCGAAAAACCGTCGGATCGGGCCCGAGCCAAGACGTCTTGAAAGGAACCCTTGCGATTCCGCGCCAGCGGCGCCAATATCTGGAAACGCTTGCCCACCGGAAGCAAGCCCACCTGCTCCACGATCTCTTGCGTCGATTGGGCGTGCACCTCGCGACCGCACTGCGGACAGTGCGGCACGCCCACGCGGGCAAAGAGCACCCGCAGATAGTCATAGATCTCGGTCACCGTCGCCACCGTCGAGCGGGGGTTCTTGCTCACCGCCTTTTGCTCGATGGCAATCGCGGGGCTGAGGCCGCCGATGAAATCCACCTTGGGTTTTTCCATCTGGCCGATGAACTGGCGGGCGTACGCCGAGAGCGACTCGACATAGCGCCGCTGCCCCTCGGCATAGAGCGTATCAAAGGCCAGCGATGAGTAGGGTAGGCATGTGGCGAGTTGCCTCATGGGTACTTTTCCACATGCCCCCCTCCGAACCGTGCGTGCACCTTTCAGCGCACACGGCTCTCCAGTCTCTATTCATGTTTGCTCGGTATAGGTTTTCCCGCGTGGATGGCAACATGGCATTGGTGACAAACTATGAGCGTTTTGCGCCGAATGGCTATCATGCGCTTGACCCACTCTGGTTTGTCTCGCTTTCCGGCCCATCGTCGCTTCAGGTCTGAGAGCTTGCGTATGTGATGCACGAAGCATTTCTCTTCTGCACCACATATCTCGCAAACACTGGCCTTTAGTCTGTCAATCAGGTCGGAGCGAACGTCCGTGTATTTCTCCATGTGCGGGATATCATTGATCGGTTTTGTGCCGGGTTGCACCGTCTTGAGCGGGATGGCTCCCCAGCAAATGACCTGCACTCCTTTTGGAGTGGGCACGTTCACTTGAAGGGTTCTGTATGTCCGCCCATCGACTTCCCGTCTTCCCCGATATTTGGAATAGACCTTCTTCACGCTGATTTTGAATTTGTGAGCCAGGGTCTTCACCAGGGCCACTTCCATCACATACTTTAGCTTTGCGAGGTGGCAGCGGTCTACTGCGTATTTGTAGTATTCCGCGATACCGCGAAAGCGCCATTGATAGGCGTCGATGATGTGGACATCCGAGAAAATGAGCATGGCATATTCGCTGATCACTTTGCCATTGCGCTGGTAACGCTTGGCGTACTCGTCCGTGAGACCGTACGGAACGCCAAGCCTCACTCCACCGTTGATGCTGCGTACCTTCGTCTTGCTCTGGGCACGCCGACTGAGCTTGTCATCGGCCTGGTAGATGCTGACAGCATAGCCCAGATACCTGGCATGTTCAGTGCGAGCATGTGTGATGAGTGTTTTCTGGTCACTTAGTTCGAGGTGAAGTTTTTCCCTCAGGAACGCTGCGATTTCTACCTTGATTGCCTCAGCTTCAGCTTTCGACCCGCTGAGTCCGAGCAGAAAGTCATCGGCATAACGCACATAGGATAGCCGCCGGTAGTTCGGATCGTGCGTATTTCGGGAGGGATATTGGCGGCGTTCCTTCTCCAGCCGACTGGCCGTCTCGCGGTCGCCAAGCTTACGAGCTTTAGCTATCCAGTATTCGTAGCGTTTGTAGTCGGGATTGACTGCACGTTGTGCGCCACGTGTGTATCTGGGGATGAGCACCTCTTCAACGTGGGTATCCAGTTCATGTAGGTAGATATTGGCAAGGATTGAGCTGACGATACCGCCTTGCGGAACTCCGCTGAAGGTTGGTGTGAGCTTCCAGTCCTCGACAATGCCTGCTTCCAGACCCTTGCGGATCAGGTTGAGCAACCGTCCATCCTGGATATCCCGAGCGAGGATATTCATCAATACATCGTGGTCGATGTGATCGTAGCAGCCTTTGATATCTCCCTCGACGAACCACGTGGTACCCTGAAACTTTCGGCACAGGTATGTCAAAGCTGTGTGACAGCCTCGACCTGGCCGAAAGCCATGTGAGCTGTTGTGGAAACGTGGTTCGTAGTAGGCTTCCAGTATCATCCGCAAGACTTCCTGCATCAACTTTTCGGTAAAGTTCGGTAGACCAAGTGGTCGCGTGCCTTTGCCGTTTTTCTTTGGAATCCGTATCCGACGCGATGGGCGGAATTTGAACCTTTCATACCGCAAGGCCTCAATGAGAGTCCGAATGCGGTCGATATTCATATCGTCCGCCGTGTCGTTTTCGGTTCCTGGTGTGAGGATGCCCTGATTTTTGGATATCTTTGCATAGGCAGCGAGAAACAGTTCCTCGCTGTACAAGCATCGATATACGCGCGTGAGTGGTAGTCGTTTTACACCGAGCTTACGTATAGCTTGTAGAATCTGATTGGCTTTCTGCATTCGCATACCTTTCCTTCTTCATCAAGCACAAGACCTGACCCCCTTCGCCCTGTAGCTGGTTTGTCGCCAGCCGCCCTGGATGGTCGTTACTCCATCGACTACTATGGGGTCTCCGTCACCGTAGGACTCGCGTCCCTTAGGCGATCCCGTAGTACAGTCATGAATGATGTGTAGGATGGTTAGGGTCTCCGTTCGCAGTTTGATAGGTCTCACTGACCATTGTTCCCGGTCGGAAGGTTTCGCACCTCGGAAAATCTAAGGTGTTGCAACCGGGTCTTGACCTCAGCCGTTGTGTCAAGGGAGGGCACGTCTCCAACTCACTGCTAGAGTTCAGGCAATCCAGCTTTACCCATACATCCAAGTCTTGGGACGCAACCTCTGATAAACGGCTTCTCAGGTCGCCCCTTTCCCGACATGCTATTTTCCCCTTCAGGTTTCCCATCCAGGTAGGTCGGGTGACTTCGCAGGCCATCCCTTCAGCCTGCGACGCGTCGCGCGCTATCACTCATGCCGTCGTACGGCGCACCTTGCCGGTGCCCGGCAGGCCGATCAACAGCACCCCCCGGGGCTGCGCCAGGTTGTACTGGCGAGCTCTCTCACCAAAGGCTATCCCCCAGAACTCGATCTGTTTCTTCAGCAGGTTGAGGCCGCCCACGTTGGCCAGTGATACATCAGGGTGGATGTACTCCACCGCTCCACCGCCGCTCTTACGAACGATCTGTTCCTTCTCACCCAGGACGTGGGGAATGACCTCGGCCGAGAGTTCCCCGCAGGTCACGGTCGCCTTGGCCAGCACGTTCTCCGCCTCAAACCGCGTCAGCCCCAGCAGTGAGCTGACGACTGCGTCCCGGTCGCCGTCGCCGTCCAACCGGACCGGGACCTGCATTCCCTCCTGGAAGCCAATCACCCGGTCGAGAATCTCGACCATCACCCCCTGATCCGGCAGCGGAAAGTCTACCACCGCCATCTCCTTTTCCAGAGCCGCAGGAATGGTCAACTGCGGAGACAGGATGACCAATGCCCGCCGCCATTGATCGCTGGTCTCCGGGTAGAGCGCGGCGATGTCGCGCAGCCCCCGGACGACCAGCGGATCGTCCAGGTAGGGGTCATAGTCCTTGAGCGCCAGGATGCACGGCCGGTCGAGGCCGCGGGCTATCTCCAGAATGCCTACATAATCAGGCCGATCATCCAGAGCCGGCGTCCCATCGGCCCAGTTCAACAGTCCTTCAGTCACCGACCATACCAGGAGCTCCATCTTGAGTTCCCGGCGCTGGCCGACCCGATGGAGGGCCTCCAACGCCCGCTGTTCCTCGTGCGTGTACACGTATACGAGCGGGTAGGAGGCCGCAAACAGGGTTGTCAGTTCGCGTGATACGTCCATCTCAACTCCTTCTCAGCTAGTCCGACAGCGCCTGCACGGCTGCCCATCGGCCGCGCCCGCGCTGCATCGTCTCCAGTTCCACGGCCGCCTCGTGGGTCAGGTCCACGACATCGTTCATGACGGCCTCGATCTCTTCCAGGTCCCGTTCTGGAGCGCGTTCTTCCAACTGCCCCTCGATCTGCGCGATGAGCCCGTTGAGCTCCTGGTCGTCGAGGGCGTCCAGCAGACGAAACGTCTGGCACATGTTCCTCGCCCGGCGGGATGATGCGCCGATGAGCGTCCCGTGCTTGCGCAGCGAGGCGGCCACCGCCTGGGCGTCGTCGTATACCTGGGCGCGAAGCTGGTTGAACACCGCCCGCATGGGAGAAGTCATCTCCTGGAGCTGCTCGCGGTAGTGTTCCATCTCCGCCTTTCGCATCTCTTCCAACTGGTCCCGGCGCTGCTGCTCTTCCATTTCGTGCATTCGGATCTGATAGGTAGCGGCCTCTTGCCGGGCCTGGAGCTCGACTCCTTCGGCGTCCGCCCGCTCCCAGACCAACTGTTGCTCCCGCCGGTGGACTTCCGACTCGGCTTCCCGCGCCCTCCGAACCTGGTCCCTGGCCGCCAACTCTGCCTCTACCATCGCCGGGTTGATGAGAGCGGCGGTCGAATAGTCAAGACGCAAGTTGGCCTCGATGGCCTGGCGGGTGGGGAACCGCACCATCAGCCGGTTCACAAACCGGCCGGTGAAGGTCCCCTGGTCCGGCAGACCGTCAATGGCACTTTCGTTGCACGGCGGCTCGTCCCCCGCTGTGCGCAGGGCTATGGTCGCGGCTAGCGGGGTCGAACCGATCCCCGCAGCCAGGGTGGCATAGGTTTCGGCCGCCACCTCTCTCAGGTCATGCTCCAGAGCTTCCAACAGGTCGCCGTACACGCCCTGAATGTGCGTCTGTCGCGCCGCATCCCATTCTCCGGTCAGTTTCTGATGGAGCTTGCGCCATTTCCGGTAGGCGGTGAAGGGTATCCAGCGCCACGGTCGGAACCCCGTCACGTCAAAAGAGTGGTTGGCCAGGTTGTTCCTGGCGCGAGCCCCTAAAGTATTGAATTTGCGGAGCACCTTCTTGGGGAGCAGGTAGATCATGGGCCGCGAAAAGCGCTCGCGCCGCACGTCCGACTCGGTGATCCCCAGGTCTTCCCAGGTGGACTGGGCGGTAAAGAGGCTCAGGCCCCGCACGTCCACGTCCACTAGCGTGCCGAGGGTCAGCAGCGCGTCCAGATCGAGGCGTACCGTCCGCACCCGATCCGCGTCCTCACCTAGCAGGGCCGCGTGCTGGCGGCGCGCTTCCTCGATGGGCGATCCGTTGCCGGCCTCGACCGCCGGGGCCGGCGGCGCTTCACGCCAGTCGCCGCCGCCCGGAACGATCAGCGCGGGCACGTCACCCTTCAACGCCAGTTCCGCCACTGCATCCTGGCTAGTCATCTGCATTTGCCTCCTCTGCATATGCGGGGACTGCGTCCCCTGCGTGCGCGGGCACTTTGCTCCCTGAATGCGCGGGGACTTGGGTCCCTGCCTGTGCGGGAACTCGGCCGCAGTTACGCGCCGGCCGGACCCTTCCACCCAGCGCTACACCAAACTGCCGGACGGCCGCGCTGAAGTGGATCGTCCCCTCTGGAGTGATGGAAACCAGGTGCTGGTCATCCCATTCCCCGTCGAGGGCCACGATAGGCGCCCTTTGCAGGGCTCGCCGGACATCGAAGGTTTGCCGGAGATCGATCACCCGCTGGTTGCGGCTGCCCCGGTATTGGCAGTCAGAATCAGCTCTGCCGGTGGCCTCCTGGATGAACGGCCCGTCCACCAGGATGTCGGCCGACGTCAGGATGGTCCAGTATGCGGGGATCACCCGGGCCATGTCGATGATGCCCTCCAGGTGATAGCCGGTATAGACGATGGTGTGGATCCGAAGCATGCGGAGCGCCAGACAGAGAGCCGCGGCCGCCCTCGGTTGGGCCAGCGGTTCACCGCCCACCAGGGTGACGCCCTGGTCCCCCACCTGGCGGCCGTGGCGTATGGCGCCCAACACGACCTTCAAGGGGGTCTCCCGGCCAGAATCGGCCGGCCAAAGGTGGGTATTGTAGCAACCTGGACACCGGATGGGGCACCCGGCGAACCAGACCGCCGTACGAACGCCCGGTCCGTCAACGACGGATCCGAACTTGATGTCTGCAATGCGAACGTTCATGTTTTTCTCCTTTTCGGTTCTTGCTCCAACGCAAAGACCCCCACGGGTCTTCCCATGGGGGTCTTTTGCTTGATTGAGATCGGTGGGGGTGGGTTAGATCAAGCCTTCTTCCAGATACATTTGCCACCGGGCCTCGAACTCTTGCCGGGTCAGCATGCCGTGCTGAAGCCGTCGCTGCAAGTATTCGCGCCGGTTCCGTTTGGCTTTCTCGGACCGCGAAGCACGCTGCCGCCGGTAGGCGTTATAGCACGCCGCGCTGCAGAACTTGCGTTGGCGGTTACCCTGGAGAGGTTCATCACAGTATTGACAGCTCTTCACTTCACCCGTCCCCTTGCTCAACATACCATGCGCTATCGTCGCGCCACCACACACACCCGAAAGCGGGATCCGGTGCTCCCGGTAGCGTGAATCATCCAAAGCGGGCAACGAACTCGGCGGCAGAGAGAACACGAACTCCTTCGTATTCTCCGAGGTCGAGTAGGTGATGATCACCCGTAACGATCAATGAAGCTCCGGCTGCCAGAGCGCACTCGATGAATTTGTCGTCATCCGGATCATCAGCGACCACGTGGAGGTTTCCCGTAATCTCCACCTGATCGGACATGCTCCGCAGCTCGTATAGGACGGATCGAATGTGGTTCTCGGAGAAGCCGAATGCATTACACAGCTTCTGGGAGAGCTCACCCACCATAGCCTGACAGTGTACCAATTGGATAACCCCTGCACGCGCGAGCAGCAGACATCGATACGGCTTGCCGCGCCACAGCAGACCGGATATCCAGATGTTGGTATCGTAGACAACTCTCTCGGGCATGACTACTCTTCGTGGAGAAGATCGTCGATCAACTGCTGGCGCTCGTCGTCGGTCAGGCCATTCCAGTCCACGCCGCGCTCGACGCAGAGAGAGCGCGCCCGCCGGCTCCCATAATCCACCAAGGCCTCAAGTTGGTCAAGGCGCGGGATGAGTGCCCTGAGCACAGACTGCTTGGCCTCGGGCGAAAGCTGCTGCACCCACTCGACCACCTGTGACTCGGGAACCTCAAGTGTAGCCACTCTCATTTCGACCTCCTGTCGGATTGTCTTGTTTTCCAATTGCTCACCACCGGGCGTCAAGACATCATGTACTGATTCTGCTTGTTTCTACCCGGTCGGCTTGTTGCAGACTGAACAGATCGACGACCAGGTCATGGCAGGCAGCCCCCCCGCCCTTCATTTGCTCCACGCGAAGCGTCCGAATGGTCGCAACGCCCTCCGGGAACGGGGCAATCCTTGCCTTTTCGCCAATGGCGACCGGCCAGTCGCGGGCAGCCTGCCGGCCGAAGTCCGATCATTGCGTCTCGGCATCCAACATCTGAAAAAAGCCGGCCGGTGGAAGAATGGGAATACCGGCAAAGGGATTCAACACCAACAGATCTTGATCTCCGCTGACGATGACATCGGCCTTGCCGGTCACGGCCACTTCCAGAAACTTGTCATCCCTCGGGTCGCGACAGGCGGTGATGCGTTCTTCCGGCGCCACCGCTTCCCCACGCAACAAGATGAGGCTGACAACAGTTTGTATATCATCCTCGGTCAAGCTGTACTTGTGACGAATGCGCGGCCGGTTGAGCACGTCAATCAGCTCTTCCAACAGTGGCTGCGCATAGAGCAAGGTGTACTCGTCGCGGCGAAGGCGCAGTAGCACCGGGCCAACGGTGCCTTGCGGCATGATGAGGGCTCGCACCAGGATATTGGTGTCAACGACTGCCCGCATCACGCGCCAGCGTCCAGTTCAGAGAGCGCGGCAGCTACGTCGGTCGCGACTTCTTCGTTAACAGCCGCACTCTGCTCTGCCATGCGAGCCACCAGCCGGTCAAAGCGGGCCAGCACGTCCTGTTCCCGCAGTGCCTGATATCGCAGGAATTCCTCATACGAGATAAGCGCAGCTTCCGGCCGGCTGCCTCGCGTCAGGACGTAAGGAGTGTTCTGCTTGACTACCTGGTCAAAGACAGAACGAAAGCGGCGCTGTAATTCGGTTACGCCAATGATTCGCTGCATTGAACCCACCTTCAGTGTCACTTATACGCTTCACTATGTATTTTACTATGGATGATCCCACTTGTCCATGTCCATCACAGGCGCAGTTCCTTTCCAACCTGCAACCAGGTTGTGGAAGGCTGCCCGGCCGCCATTTGCCATCTCTCGGATGGTCTTGACCCCATCCGGGAGGGAGACGACTCTCGCCCGGTCGCCAGCGGCGCCCGGCCAGTCGCGGCCGGCCTGCCGACCGACCTCCATACACCACGCGTCCGACACGATGAGCACTGCCGGGGCCGTTGCCAGGGCAGCTCCCATCTTCTGCATGATAGAGCGTCCCAGGACACAGACGGCCTGGTAGCCCCATTCCTGTAGGATCAGCCGGTCGAACCGGCTGCGAACGACGATGACCGGCCGTCCAGGATCGAAATCGGCCATCCCGGTGGCCTCATCCAGGGTCAAGAGCGGCAGGTTCGGGAATACCTCCCGGCCGCCTGGCTTTTGCGCCAGATCGTTGACGTCCTTGACCCCCTCCGGCAACACCCGGAACCGTACGCTTCGCTTGCACTGTCGCGCAAGCACAGCGTCAGGCCTGATGGCCAGCGCCCAATCCCGCGCGGCCGACCAGCCGGCGTCATCGGCATCGGGAGTGATGATGACCTCGGTTACCTGTGACAGGCGCCGGGCGTCCCGGTCGCTCAGATGCGTGCCCATCACGGCCAGTCCCTGGTATCCCCACTCCAGCAGGGTGAGATAGTCAAACGGCCCCTCGACCATTTCGACCGGCCGTTCGGGGTCCAGGCACGCCATCCCATACACCGGCTTGGGCATCCCCGGCGCGCTCAGGTATTTGGGTTTCACCGCGGGATCCAGCGCCCGGCCGATTAGGTGAATAGCGTTGCCCCGGCCGTCGATCTCCACTACGATGACGCGGCCGCGGAAGAATTCCTTGAGGCGATCGTGGCGCAGGTTGATCCGTGGAACACTGCGCAGTAACCCCAGGTCCAGCGCACGGCTGACGCTGAACCCCTTGTATTTCAGGTAGGGAACCAGCCGGTCGCCCCGGGCGTAGCCCACCATCTGGCGTTGGGCTGTGGGAATCGATATCCCCCGGCCGGTCACGTACCTCACCGCCTGCGGATTGAGAAAAAACGCCGTGTGGTACAGGACAGCGGCCGCTCTGATCAGACGCCCATCATCATGGGTCAACTCCTTGGACCCTCGAAGCCCGATTCCGAGCCGGCTCGTCGGCACGGGAACCGGCGGAGGGAGCCGATTTGCACCCAGGCGCTCTATCGCCTCGGTGAAGCTGTCCCCGGTTCGCCTCATGATAAAGTCAATCACGTCGCCCCCTTCCCCGCAGGCGCCAAAGCAGTGCCAGCGTCCCATGGCCGGGGTGACATGGAAACTCGGCTCCGTCTCCCGATGAAAGGGACAGAGCCCTACCAGCGAACGCCCGCGCCGGCGCAGCGGCACGTAGCGGGCGACGATGTCCTCGACGGGGTTCTCTCGCTTTACCCGGTCGATCTCATCACGTGTGAATGTCCGTCTGTCTTTTTCCATCATGCTATCCATATCTTTTTCTTTCCGTTAGCTCTCGCGGAAGCTCCCGCAGGAAGGGGCTGGGAGCGGACTTGATGCCACGTCCCAGGTAGTCCCTTCGGGTGCGAACGTGGGTCAGGAAGAGCCGTTCCCTGGCTCTCGTCATGGCGACGTAGAACACCCTCCGTTCCTCGGCGCTCCGGCCGCCCTTCTTGCCTAGAGGCAGGAGCCCGTCCTCCATCCCGATCACAAAGACCACCCGGAACTCTAACCCCTTGGCCGCGTGAATGGTCGAGAGGACGACGCCGTGCGCACTCTCCAACGTCTCGTCCTCCAGCTCATTCAGCTTGCCCAGGAGTTTCTCCAACGTTTCATGGCGGCCGGCCATGGTCTGGAGATCGCACACGTTGGCCCAACGCCGGTGGGCGTCGAGGGCATCATCCAGCATCCGGTCGTAGCGCGTCTCCCGAATGATGAACGCCAGCAGCTCCCGAGGGGTCAGTTCGGCCACCTTGCTGGGGAGCTGATTCTGCAAAAAGTCCGCCAGCCATTTCAGACCGGCACGAGCCTGGGGACGGAGATCTTGCCGCCCCTTATTGTTCGCCTCGCTGATCATCGACATCCGCAAGCACATCTCGTCGCCGAGGAGCTTCCTGCGGGTCACCGGCCCGATCCCCCGGGGAGGTACGTTCAAAATGATCCCGAGCGAGCGGCCGTCGAATGGGTCGTGCGCCAGACGCAGGTAGGCGATGAGTTGCCGGACATCTCGCCGTTGGAAAAAGGCGTTGCCGGCCGTCACCTGGTAGGGGATACTGTGCTGGATAAAGTGCTGCTCCAGCGGGGTGACCTGCCGCCGAACCCGGAACAGAATGGCAAAGTCGGACCAGGACACCCCCTCGGTCTCCCGCAGTTCGAGAATCATGTCGGCGACAAACTTCGCCTCCTCGACCTCGTCCGCCAGCCGGGCGACGGTGATCAGCGCTCCGGCCGGGTTGTCCGTCCACAATTGCGTGTCGGCATGCCCGTTGCCGATGGCCCGCGATGCGTCCAGGATGGTCTGCGTGGAGCGGTAGTGCTGCTCCAACGCCAGCACCCTGGCATCGGGGAAAGCCTCGGTGAACAGGCTTACCATCTTGGTGGGGTCCGCCCCGCGCCAACCGTATATGCCCTGGGTTGGAGACCCGACCGCAAACACGTTACGCTGGAGCCCACCTAGCAGCGACACCCGCCTATGCCGAGCGAAACTCGTGTCCCGGAATTCGTCAATCAGCAGGTGCCGGGCGAGTTCCT
>JACNHM010000181.1:4899-11295 GCA_014383605.1 Chloroflexota bacterium | reverse complement strand
GCACCGACGGGAAGAGCATCACCCGATGGTTGTCGGCGTCGGCCACCCAGAGCCGCCCGTCGCTGTCCACCGCCAAGCCGGTGGGCAGGGCGAAGGATTGGGCATCGTTCCCGTACTGCCCGAAGGTGGCCTGGAAGTTGCCCTCGCCGTCGAAGACCAGGATGCGGTAGCCCTCCGGATCGCTGACGTAGACCGTGCCCGCAGCGTCCACGGCCAGGTAGGGCTTGTTGACCACCGACTCGCCCAGCCAGCCCTCGACGGGCCATTCCTTCAAGAAGTTGAAGTCCCTGTCGAACTTCTGCACACGGCGGTTCCAGGTGTCGGCCACGTAGACGTTGCCCTGCGGGCCAACGGCGATGCCCACCGGCTCGTCGAAGCGGCCCTCGATGATGCCGCCGCCGCCCCACTGCCCCAGGAAGTTGCCCTGCGCATCGAACTTCTGGACGCGCTTGTTGCCCGTGTCGGTCACGTAGAGGTTGCCCTCACCATCCACGGCGATGCCCCGCGGCCCCCAGAAGCCGCCCTGTTGGCCCAACTGCCCGTCGGCGGTGGCGAAGAAGCCCCACTGGCGCAGGAAGTTGCCCTCGCCATCGAACACCTGAATGCGGTGGTTCCAGGTATCAGCCACGAACACAGTGCCCTGCGCGTCCACAGCCACACCCCACGGCTCGTTGAACTGCCCTTCAGCGCTGCCCTGGCTGCCCCACTGCCGCAGGAAGTCGCCCTCGGCATCAAAGACCTGAATGCGGTGGTTGCCCGTATCGGCCACGTACAGATGACCATCGGGGCCGACGGCCACGTTGCGGGGATTGCTGAACTGCCCCGCTGCCGTGCCCTGAGTGCCGAACAACCGCAGGGCAGGCACCTCCCGCTTGCCCTGGGCATAAGGCTCGACGTAAGCCTCCACCGAGACGGCGATGGGCGCCGCGCCGCGATCCCACATCTGCGCCGCCACGTCCTTGCGCACGTACAGGTAGAAGTTGTGGCGGTGCGGCCATTCGGAGAGCGAGTACCTGTATTTCCGCTTCCACACCACGTCCCAGAACCGCTGGCGCGCCGCCGGGTCTTTGATCCCCTCCCACAGCTTCTGCCAGGTGAGTGATTTGTAATCCTCGACCGGCCACCAGACCAGCCGGTAGACGCGGCGGTAGTACTTGTCGCCCAGGTAGGGCCGGGCCTTGGCCTCGTTTTTGGAGCCGACGACGACGACGGGGGCATCCAGCGCCTCGCTGGTGGGATTGGCGCCGTAGAAGACGGCGTTGGGGTACTCGCGCATGTACCATTCCAACGGCCAGGTGGAATCGTCGTCGTAAGCGATCTTGATCTGCTTGTCGCCCACGGTGCGCTGGGAGATCTCGTCAATCTCCGCCAGCGCCAGCTTGACGTCCTGCGAGCCGTGGGCGTAGAAGAGCATCTCGTTGGCGCTGGCGAAGTTAATGTAGTTGGCCCGCCAGGTCACGCTGACCGTCCAGAAGGTCAGCAGGGCCGCCAGGGTGAGGAAGCCGGCGCGCAGCGCGGCGCGCAGGCTGCTGCGAGCTACGATGCGATAGATCAGGGTGATCAACCCCAGGCCGATGACCAAGGCAAAGATCCACTGCATGGTATCGCTCAAGGCGCCAATGGTGTTGCCCTGGAAAGGCCGCGTGCGGTAGAGCGAGACGACGGCAAAGATCAGCAGCGGGAACAGCAGCATCAGCCAAAGCGCGCCGCTCTGGCGCAACCGTCGCCAATCGGCGCCCTCGATCACCCGTCCGACCAGCCAGCCGCCCAGGATGGACATGGGCAGGGCGAAGTGCACCATCAGCCAGGGCATCTTCTCGCCGGCGACGGTATAGCCGATCCAGGTCAAGAAGAACCACCAGATCAGGAAGGGAACGAAGGGAATTGCGGAATGCGGAGTGCGGAGTGCGGATTTCTCCTTCCCCTTCCCCTTCTCCCCTACATCATCTGGCTTTCTACGCCGCCCAACGACAGCATAGTACCCTACTCCAACCAGGCTGAGGAAGCAGGGCAGGAACTCGTACAATCCGACGATGAGGAAGTAGTAGAACCAGGGCTGTCCGGCCCGCTCCACCTTTTGCTGACCCAGCCAATAGCCCAGGCTGCCGACCATGCCCGTGGCGAAGCCCTTGCCGTTGGTGAAGAAGGTGGTGAACAGCAGGATGAAAATGACGTAGAAGACGCCGGCCGATACGGCCCAGCGGCGGCCCAGCAGCCACAGACCGAGGGCGACGGCAATCAGTTGAAAGACGAGCCAGATCACGCCGGAACGCAGGTAACCGGCCGGGCTGTAGTCCAGTGGATTCCAGCCGAACAGCTTGGTGACGAAAGGCGACGCCAGGGGTAGGGCCAGCGTGAGCAGCAGCACCGTCAGCTCGAAGGCCGGCAGCTCCCGCAGCTTCTGTTTCCGGAACAGCCACTGCCAGAGCGCCAGCAGGGCGAAGAAGCTGCCGATGATGGCCCCGTAGATGAACGACACCTCTTTGGTGGCGAAGCTCAGCGAGAGCGCCCCGGCGGCCACGTAGAGCCAGCGCGGCTGGCGGCTCTCCAGATAGCGAAAACAGGCGATGATCAGCAGCAGCTCCCAGACGGCGATCAGCAGGTCGTGGCGCAGGTGGCGGGAATAGTGCAACACCACCGGCGAGATGGCCAACATGACCGCCGCGCTCAACGCGCCGGCCTTGCCGATCCAGCGGCGCAGCGCGTAGCACAGGGCCACGACGATGACGCCGAACAGGGCCACGGAGAAGCGCGTCGTGGCATCGCTGGCCCCGAACAGGAAGTAGATGAGCGCGTTGAAGTGATACATGAAGGGGCCGTGCATCATGGGATCGTGCGTGTACCCCTCGCCGTTGTAGAGCTTCCAGGAATAGAGGGCGTGCAGGCTGTCATCGTGGCTCAGCGCCCGATTTCCCACATCCCAAAAGCGGGCGATGGCGGCGATGATGATCAGCGCCACGTAGACCGCCTTCTCCCAATCCCATTTGATGAGCAGCTTGAAAGGAGCGTCGAGGATGCTGCGTCCTTCGCTTGTTGTCGTCTCCATAATCTAACCTCTCAGGGTTTGACCACTGCTTGATCTGTTCTGACCCACAAGACTACACTCTCCATAGGCGGCGCGGCGGTGGCCTCCCGATAGAGCAGCCAGCGCCAGAGCGGCTTGCCGCTCAGCCCCTGTGGCGTCCACCTGGCGATCAGCGGGAAATCCTGCCCGGCATAGCTTTCGCCCAGTGGCAGTTCCAGTGCTTCCGGCGCTACGACAGCGGGCGCGGCGTCGGCGGGCACGCGGTCTTCAACCCACCGTAGCTGCACGAAGTCCCGCAGCGCCCAGCCCAGCAGCGGAGTCAGGTCATGCTGCTCCCCTTCCGTTACCGCGTCGATCTCCAGCTCATGGGGATCGTCCGCCTGCTGCGAGGAGAGGATCTCCAGCGTGGCCGGCAGGCTGCGCAGGCCATAGGCCCCCACCTCCCGCAGCACCGCCCCGCGCCGCGCTGGCGCGAAGTCCAGGTTCAGCCCCCAGGCCAGGCTGACGCTGAATAAGACGAGCACCAGCAGCGCCGCCGCGCCGGCCGCCCGCGCCGTCACCGCCCACCCGCCCCAGAAGCCGTAAAGGACGGTGATCACCAGCAGCAACCCCACCGGCGCCAGCGCCACCCACAGGTACTCGCCCGTGTACGTCCGGCTGTACGCCGCCAGCCAGATGGCCAGCGTGACCAACAGCACCAGCATGACCGCCAGCAGCAGCCCCATCTCGAACTTCCAACCCCCAACGTCAAACTCCACATCATCCTCGCTGAGCCAGTTCGCCGGCAGGGTTTTTGCGCTTTGAGCTTTGAAGTACGCAGTTTCGGCCAGAGGCCGGAGGGCCTGACCGGCCAGCAGCGCCAGCGGCAGCACGACCAGCAGCAGATCGCCCGGCTGGCGACCGCCGGCCAGCGTGGTGGCCAGCAGCGCCACTCCAGCCCAGGCAGCCAGCGCTGTCGTTAGCTTGTCACGCCGTCGCAGCCCCCAGACGACGCCCGCCAGACCGGCGAACAGCACCAGCGGCTCGTCCAGCAGCAGCCGCAGCGCCGGCCAGTACCAGGGATAGCCACCCGCCTGTGGGAAGAAACTGCCCAGCCAGGCGGAGAGCAGATCGGCGGCCACGCCCAGCCCGCGCCAGTGCAGGAGCAGCGCCGTAGAGCCCAGACCGAAGGTCAGGCCGAAGGCCAGGATTGCGGATTGCGGATTGCGATTTGCGATTTGCGATTTGCGATTTGACATCTGCCGTGTTCTGATCCACACCCCCAGTCCCGCGAATATCAGCGCCATCAGCCACGCCCCTGGTCCGGAGATGAGCATGGCCCCCGCGGCCGCGCCGGCGACGACCAGCCATGGCGTTTGGCCGTCGAGCCAGTTCACCAGGGCCACCAGCAGGGCCAGTGCCCCGGCGGCCACGAAGATGGCGCCGCTGCTGTGGCGGGAGAAGAAGACCATCGTCGGCGAGAGGGCCAGCACGAAGGAGGCAGCCAGGGCGCCGCCCCGGCCCAGGCGGTGGCGCAGTCCGTAGGGCAACAGCACCATGCCCGTGCCCAGCAGCGCCGGCCAGAAGCGGGCCAGCACATCCCCCGCACCAGTGATCAGGAAGGTCAGGTATTGCAGGCTGAGCAGCAGCGGGCTGTGGCCGCTGCCGATGACGTCCAGTCCCTGTGTCAGCCGCCAGGCGGCCCAGGCCTGCGCTGCCTCCTCCGGCCCCAAAGGACGTGCGCCCAGGTGCAGGAAGCGCAGCCAGGCCGCCGCCAGCGCCAGGCCGATGTACATCGCTCGCTCTAATGTCAACCAGCTCTCGGTCCTTGGTCTTTGGTCCATAGTCCTCAGTCCATAGTCCACAGTCCGTAGTCCACAGTCCTCAGTCCCGACCTCGCGCTCCGACGGAGGACGGAGGACTGACAGACTGGGGACTAACGCCTCCGGTAAATGCGTACCTGCCCCTGCTCGAACACCTTATCCATCGTGCGGTCGAAGCGGGCCAGCAGTTGCGGCGTGAGGTTGTATTTGGCGACCTCGGCGGGGCCGACGAAGACGTAGGTGATGTCCCATTCCCGCAGCAGCGGGGGAATCTCGGCCACCGGCGCGTTGCGGTAGATCTTCTCGATGACCGGTTCCCGGCGCGCTACCTCGTCGCCAGAGCCGCGCCACTGCAACTCGTGCCCCGTCCAACCGACCAGCGTGGGCAGCCCCGTGGCCGAGGAGACCCGCGACTGCTCGGCGCGGAAGGAGCCGCCGGGCGCTTCCAGCAGCACCGCCGCGCCAGTGGGCTCCATGGCCCGCAGCCAGGCGATGGCCGCCGCCTCGTCGGGAGCGTACTGCTCGACGTAGGCGAAGCCATCCAACGTGCGCTCCCCCGCAAAGCGGTTCGATTTGCTGTACGTCGCCATCAGCGGATAGACCATGCCCGCCAGCACCAGCAGCGTGACCAGCGTCAGCCCGACGGGGCGCACGGCGCCGCGGCTGCGGCTGATCTCGCTCACGGCATAGGCCGCGGCCAGCGCCAGCAGCAGCCAGGCCTGGTAGTAGAACTTGAACACGGTGTTCATGCGCGTGCTGAAGGTGTCCTTGAGGAAAGCGAACTCCACGCCAAAGGTGAGCAGGAAAGCGGTCACCAGCATCAGCAGGACAAAGGCCAGCGGCGGCGACAGTCGCATTGCAGCGGCCTTCCCCTCCTCATCGGCAGGCCGCCCCAACTGCGCCAGCAAGCCGAGCACCCAGGCCAGCGAAACCGCCAGCAGCAGGTAGGTGCCCGGCGTCGTCAGGCGGCGCAGGCCGATTTGCTGCAAGACCTCTCGCAAGCCAGCCCCGCCCACGTCCGCCTGCACCGCCGGCAACGATAGCAGCCGCTCGACGAAAGCCCGGCCCTGCGGCAGTATCTGCGCCAGCAGGACGATCAGCAGCAACAACAAGGCCGGCAGCAGCACCGTCCAGGGCAGCCAGCGCAGTGCGTCGCGCAGCACCCGCTTCGTGCCCAGCCGTACCGTCGCCAGACCCAGCAGTAACAACACCGCCACCAGGAAGGTCCCGAACATCAGGAAGAACTGCGCCAGGCGGGTGGGATTGTAGAGATTGGGCCACACCCAGCCGTCCTGGCCCGCCTGCGAAGAGAAGGACAGATAGAAGGGCAGGTAGAGCACGATGCCCAGCAGGCCCAGCAGCGCTCCCACGCCGATGGTTTCGCCGATCACGCGGCCGTCCACCCCGCCGCGCGGCCAGGCCCGCGCCACGCCGTAGGCCAGCATGATCAGGAAAAGGTAGGGCAGAACGTCCCAGGTGTTGAGGAAACCGAGAGCGCCCAGGCAGAGAGCGTAGAGCAACAGGCCGGTTCGCCCCAAGGGGAAGGTGTTGGTCAAGTTGTGCCAGACA
>JACNHM010000181.1:0-4701 GCA_014383605.1 Chloroflexota bacterium | reverse complement strand
GACGTGCGGGTGCATGTCCCCCAGCAGGAAGCTGAAGAAGGGGAATTCGTCAATGACTTCCTGGCTGGCCCCGGCCAGGGTCTTGTCGTGGATGACCCGCGAAGCCCGCCACCACCACCAGTTGTCGCCCGGATACCAGGTGTTGCTGAGCGGCGCGCTGGCCAGGTTCTTGACGTCCAGCCAGCGGTAGAAGGCCTCGCTGCCAATGCCTTTGGCGTGGAGCAGTTCGAAGAGGCCTTCCAGGTTGCCGAGGACAGCAACGAACAGTGAACCCAGCAAGCCGAAGAAGAGGTGTCTGAGGGAACTGAGGGGTCGGATGGGAGATGTCTCCTCAGACCCTTCCGACCCTTGGGCCGCCAGATCGTATGCCACACCAAACGCTGCCGTCACGGTCAAAGCAAACCACATGGCCGAGGAGGCGATGAACCCCACGCCCGACGGCGCTCCCGACAGCCGCGTCAGCAGGGCCATCATCACGTAGCCGAAGTAGTAGTAGCTGATGGCGTAGCCGGAAAGCCAGGGGTCCAGCGGAGGGAAGCTCTCGCTGCGTAGGATGCCGTTGAGGAAGGCGAACTCCATGGGCTTCTCGGTGCTGCTGATGCCGGGGTCGTAGGAGCGCACGAAGGCCCACACGAACAGCGCCACGGCGAAGAGCAGTTCCGTGGTCAGCACCAGACGCCAGTTCGCCCGCAGCCAGCGCAGCAAGGGCACTGACCTGTCACCCTCGGCGCGGCGCAACCCCTCCCGTCCCAGCCAGACGGAGAGCGCGGCCACCAGCAGCCAGGCGAACAAGATGCCGCCGGCGCTGTTGCGCAGCAAACCCACGCTGGCTCCCATCCAGAAAACGTAGGAGACCAACAGCAGCCCCAGCGGCTTGGCCAGGACGTAGCCCCGCTCCGGCAGGGCGCGGAACAGCCGCCAGGCCAGCGGCAGCGCGGCCAGAGCGAAGAGTTGAACGATGAACCAAAATGAGATGATTGCCAGCACGTCAGCATCCTACCTGGGACTTGGATATTGGGTATTGGTCATTCTCAGAGACATCACTCCGCCGCGCGGGGCACGACGCGAACCTCTACTCGGGCATCAAGGGCTTGAGCTACCCGGCGCAGGAAACCCAAACTGGGCGTACTGCGCCCGCTTTCCAGCCGAGCGATACTGGGCTGCTGAGTGCCTACCTGCTCGGCTAGCTGCTGCTGGGTCAGCCCGCGCAAGGTACGTAAACGAGCAATCTGATAAGCCGGTTCCAGTGCCTCGTAGGCTTCCTGGAACTCGAAATCCTTCATCTGCTCAGCCGCCCAGTCTTCAAAGCGCACATTTGTGTTCATTCATCACCTACCCTCACGCCACTGCTGAGAGGCATTCCGGGTCGTATCATAACTCACAAGTTATAGAACAGCAAATCCGCACAAGGAAACTCCGATCTCCGGATCATTCGGATTGGGATTTGGTCATTGGCCATTGGTCATTCGTCCCGCTACGGCCAGCATCTCCTCCACGCTCAATGTCTGGCTCAGCATCTCCAACATCACCTCGCCGTGCTGCCAGATCAGCCGCCGCACGGGCGGCACGCCCGGCTCCGTGGCCATGGTCAAGAGCACGGCGGGCATGTCGCCCACGAACACGTCCTCGGCCCGGCTCACGTCCCGCGAGGCGAAGTCCACCTGGCGGATGCGGCGCATGTACTCGCCCTCTCGCACGGCCAGCCCGAACTCCCGCAGCGTCAGGTGGTGCAGCTCCGCATCGCCCGTGGCGCGGTACTCCAGCTCCAGGTAGAAGGGCTGCGGGATCCACACGGGCATCCCCTCGTAGGAGACGGCGACGACATCCTGCAACGCATAGCCCGGCGGCAGCGCCTGCGGCGTCAGCACGTCGTAGTCCACCAGCGCCTGAGCCGCCGCCACGCTGGCCAGCCGCTGCTGCGAGGCGACGACGAAGCTCTCGCCGTCGCTGCCCGGCTGCGGCGTGACCTGCACGGCGAAGCGGCCCAGGCCGAAGCGGGCCGCAAATCCGGCCAGGGCTTCCAGGCCACGCGGCGTGAACAATCCCAGGCCCAGCAATAGCAGCAGCGCCGCCAGCGCGGGCGCCAGAACTCTCCACTGCCGCCAGGCTCGCCGCGGTCGCCAGTCCAACTGCGGAGATCGGCTCAGCACCCCCCGCTGGAAGGCTGGATCCGCCGGCGGCAGCAGCTCCGGCAGCCGCGCCAGCCGCTGCGCCACGCCCAGCAGCGCCGCATCACCGGCTGGCGGCGAAACCGGTTCGCCCGCCAGCGCCCTGTCCAGTATCTGAGAAAACACCCATGCCGCTCGATGTTCCTTCACCTCGCCTCTCCCAACGCTTTACGTTTTACGTTTCACGCTTTACGCCCAGTGTGGAGGCCATCCTTTCCCCCAGTTTTCACGCGCCCTCGGTTAACCTATCCCGCAACTTCCGCATAGCCCGATACAGAATCACGGCCACGTTGCCCTCGCTCAGCCTGAGCACCCTGGCGATGGCCCGGTTGGTCAGCCCGGCCACGAACCTGAGGCCGATGATCTCCTGTTCCCGCTCCGAAAGCTCGGCCACCGCCACCAGCAGTTCCGCCAGCTCCTGCCGCCTGGCGGCTTCCTCTTCGGGCAGAGGATCGCTGTCGGGCACGCTGAAGGCGGCTTCCAGCGGTGCGTGAGCGCCGCGCCTGCTCCGCCGCCGGTAGTGCTGGCCCAGCTCATTGCGGGCGATGCGGAAGAGCCAGGCGGCGAAAGCATCGGGATCGCGCAACTGGCGCCGTTTGGCGAAGGCCCGCTCGAACGTCGCCGCCGTCAGGTCCTGCGCCAGCGGTTCGTCGTCCACGCGCAACCGCATGTAGTTCAGCACCCGCGGCAGATAGCGCCGGTAAAGTTCCGCGAAGTCATCACCCCGCATGGCCGCTGCTCATGAATAAAGATGCGTGAAGAGGGAAAGTATTACGCACATTTGACGAAAAGGCACATTATGGGCTATAATTCGCCTGGAGGTGAATGTCATGGCCGATCACACTTTCCGCTGCTACGTATACAAGGCATCTGAAGGTCACTACGTGGCCGATTGTCTCGACCTCACCCTGATGGGCGAGGGAGAGACGATGGACGAAGCCATTGCTGAATTGAAAGAGGTCATCCTGGGCTATCTCGAGGGCATCCATGCTCGGGGATGGGAAAAGGAGCTCATCCCCCGCCGCGCTCCCCTTTACCGCTGGCTTAGGTTCTATAGGCACCTGCTTCTGCACACCCTGAAGGCCATCTTCATCCAACGCCTCGACGGCTTCCTCGCCTACGAAGAACGCCCTCTGGGAGATCGCCTCGTCTATGCCTAGGAAATACCCCACTCTCACACCTGCTGAGGTGATCGCCATCTTTCAAGAAAACCAACCTCATCGTCCCCAAGTATCCCATCCCGCTGAAGTAATCCTCCAAAGGCATCGGTGCAAACTCCGCCATTCCACGTAGAGCCTAGGACTTTGATAGTGAGGCAATCCGCCCGTTTGACGAAAAACCACATTGTGCGCTATAATCTCCGTGGAGGTGAACATCATGGCCGATCACACTTTCCGCTGCTATGCGTACAAAGCATCCGAAGGACGCTACATCGCCTATTGCCTCGATCTGACCCTGATAGGCGAGGGCAAGACCATGCGAGGAGCTATTGGCGACCTGGAAGAGGCCATCTTCGGCTACCTCGAATCGGTATACGAACTGGGTTGGGATGGTGATCTCATTCCGAGGCGAGCCCGCCCCTACCGCTGGTTGGAGTACTACAAGCTTCTCCTGATCCATACCATCAAGACCCTCTTCACCGGCGAGTTCGGCAACTTCCAGACTTTCCAGGAACGCTTCGAAGACAAAGCGCTGGTCTATGACTAGGAAATTCCCCCCGCTAACCCCTGCCGAGGTGATAGCCATCCTTCACGCCAGGGGTTTTGTATTGCACAGAACGCACGGCAGCCATGCTCACTATCATGGCGTCATCAAAGGCATCAAGTGCGTGGTCACCGTTGACATGAACTATCGTGAATTCGACCCGGGTCGCATCGGCGATATGATCCAACAGGCCAATCTGAGCCGTGAGGAGTTCTACGGCAGCACCAGGCGCACGGCCAAGAAGATTAACCTCATCGCCCCCGAGTACCCTATCCCGCTGAAGTAGTTCCCCCTGAGCTTCTTCGAGTTTCTCCAGGTTCCATAAGTCTTCGTTTCACCCGCTATATGACAGCGAATTCAAAGGATGCACCGAATTCAGCACCGTCAATTCGCTAAATCCTCGCTATTCGTTGTCATATTCGGATGCCTCTCAGCGATTGCGTAACACCAGCGACAGGTAGATCTTCTCCCGGTCGAAGGAGCGGTAGTCATACGCCGCTGTGGTATAGACATTCTCGGCTTCGGCCAGCACCAGGGGTACCCCTCGATGATCAGTGAGCAACAGGTTGGTCAAGGTGTACGGTCCATTCCGCCGTGAGACATAGATGTTGTCGCCATCGAAGCGCAGCGTCAAGGTACCCGTTCCAGTGATGACATCTTCCATAGTGAGACTGTGCGCCACGAATTGACCCTCAGCATCAACCAGATCGGCGGACAGACCTGCCTCTCCGCCAAGAGTGACCGCGATCCCCGCCGTTACCAGCAAGGCCTGGTACAAAGACGAACCGGCCGAACGAGGCTGGGGAACGTCGCTGTAGACGCCACTTAG
>JACNHM010000312.1 GCA_014383605.1 Chloroflexota bacterium | reverse complement strand
GCGAGAGCGGGCGCAAGGCCATGGCCGTGCAGAAGTGGGTGGGGCTGAACCCCGACCGGCTGCAGTACGAGATGATCTTTGCCGTCGGTGATAGCGTGGCCTTCAACCAGTTGGCGCCGGCGAAGCGGTTCATCGAGTAGTTCAAGAGACCATAGCTGTCTCGTGGACATTAGTGGACATTAGGAGGAGAGTAACATGGGCTCACTATATCTGAATCGTCTTTCACGAGATGAGTACAACGCACTCAAGGGGAAACTGCATCGACTGCAGAATGGTGTTTGTTTCATCTGTGGTGAGGACATTGATCTAGTCCTGCATGCTGACAGCATTGATATTGACCACATTGTTCCCACGAAACTCGGCGGCAAGGACGATCCCATCAACTTCGCCCTCACCCATGCGAGCTGCAATCGTGCCAAGCAAGACTCGAACCTTGAAGTGGCAAAAGTCCTGCACTACTTCCAGAAGATACGCGAAGGTCTCGCTGCCGACAATCGAGGTCCCAACCTCGATGACATTCTGAGAGCCAAGAACGGAGCCAGATACGAGATCGTATTCACCAGGGATGCAGACCGGCTCAAGTTCTCTTTATCCGCAATAGGTGACAATCGGATCCGCGAGGTCCAGGTTTTCACCGACGAGCTGAGTGGCTTCGAGTATTTCTTCGTCAAGCTGCCGATTGAGTATCTCTTCCATGATGACAGGATCAACCCTCGTTCTATCAGTCAGAACATCTCCAAGTTGCTAAAAGAGTTCCACTTGAAGCGGCCCCAGCTTCACATTTCGCTGGGCTGGATTGACCTGCAGAATGGTGACAAGACCAAGGTAAGGATCTTCGATGGACAGCACAAGGCTGCTGCCCAGATCCTACTTGGGATAAGGTCGTTGCCAGTCCGCGTATTCATAAATCCTGATCCTGATGTCCTGCTCACCACCAATACCAATGCCGGTACGACGCTCAGGCAAGTTGCCTTCGACAAATCGGTACAACGTCGTCTAGGTAGTGCGCTCTATCTGGACCGAATTGATCGCTTCCAAAAAGAGACAAAGCTGGAAGAAGATGACTTTTCTTTTTCAGAGCGTGACTTGCTCAAGTATTTCCGGGGTGAGTCGCGAGAGATAAAAAGGTACATCCTCGATGCTGTGAGAGACAGTATCACCCACAACCCCGAGAACAGACTCAAGGACTATATTGATTTCGGCGGCAGGGGCACCGAACGTCCCCTATCTTATAGTACTATTGAGAGGACGTTCTACTCTTTCTTTATCTTCCAGGATGTTTTGGATACCCCTTTGGACTTTCGGATGGAGGAGGGCGAGAACCCGCGCGAATTCGAAAAGGCGCAGATACTCGGCGTCATGAACATCATTGCCGAAGAGATCTACATCGGCAAGTTTGACCCTGACATTGGCACGCGGCGGATCGAGTATCAGATTCAAAGGGGAGAAAGCTTTCCCCTCGGACATGTCACAGCCTTTCGCATGAGCAAAGAAGAGATCTTGTACAATTGGCTGAGATACATTCAGCACATTATCAAGCACTACTTCATTCTGCAGGGCAAGCCAATTGACGACAGAAAGCTCTTCCAGTACCAGTTTCCAGAACCAATCTGGGATCACATCCGCCTGTTCGTGCGGAATCTATCATGCCTCCCAGTGTGGGTGAACAACGAATTGTCCACCACCGTATTTGGTAAGCAAAACTACGACTTTTGGCAGACCATTTTTGAGACAGGGCACTCGCCACAAGGCTTGGACGTTCTCTCCAAGCCCCTCGACTTGATGGAGATGATCAGAGAATAGCGAGGACTCCTCATGGTTCAACAGCAAACCGTCCAAATCGGAGAGGCCAAGGGCCGCCCCATGTTGCATTGGGTGGGCAAGCGGGCGCTGGATCACGTGACCGCTTTCCCCGCCCAGTTGGTGGAGACCTTCAACCCCACGGGTGAGCCGAACGAGGCCCAGGGGCTGCTCTTCCACGGCGACAACAAGGACGTGCTGGCCTGGCTGCTGGCCCACGGCTACCGGGGCAAGGTGAACCTGATCTACATCGATCCCCCTTTTGACAGTGGGGCAGATTACATACGCAGGGTAGAACTGCGAGGCGTGCCTGGCCGAGTCAAGATGGAAGGCGAGACATATACTCTGGGAGAGCAGATTCAGTACACGGATATCTGGGCCAATGACACGTATCTGCAGTTCATGTATGAACGGCTACTGCTGCTCAAGGAGTTGCTGGGTGAGGATGGAAGCATCTGGCTGCACAGTGATTGGCGAAAGAACCACCATCTGCGCTGTCTGATGGATGAGGTGTTTGGCAGTGAAAACTTCAGAGCCCAGGTGACCTGGCGCACGATGACATCAAGTGGGTATAAGGGCAAGAAGTCGCTCGGTAGGAGTCATGCCGACTTACTGTACTACTCAAAGGGCGACCGTTTCTTGTACAATCCGGTCTACCTGGAAATGAGCCATGAGATGCGTGCTCGTTACAAGCATGTTGACCCTGATGGCAGAAGATTCAAGGACAGCTACTTGGGGGACGCGTCAGCGGAGACACTCGAAGAACTTCGGGAAGCAGGCCTCCTATATGTGACATCTACCGGTGGGTATAGGATCAAGCACTATCTCGATGAGGCAAAAGGCACCCTTGTTGATGACGTATGGACGGACATCGATCCTGAAAACTCACAGGCTCTGGTGCAGACAGGGTATCCTACCCAGAAACCCGAGGCATTACTAGAGAGGATAATCGAACTCACCTCAAACCCTGGCGACCTCGTGCTAGATTGCTTTGCTGGGTCTGGTACCACGCCAGCAATGGCCCAACGGCTGGCCCGGCGTTGGATCGCCGCCGACATCAACAAGGGCGCCATCCAGACCACCTCCAGGCGACTGCAGCGCATTATCCGGGAGCAGATGGAGGCAGGCGCCACAGCGGAGCAACTGGCGCTCCTTTCCGCAGAGGAAGGGGACGGTACCGCTCCGCCGCCGGCGCTTTCCTTCAGCGTCTACCGGGTCAACGACTACGACCTGCAGGTGCAACACAACGAGGCGGTGAACCTGGCGGTGGAGCACATCGGCATCGAGCGCACCAAGACGGACACCTTCTTCGAGGGCACGCTGGGCAAGCGACTGGTCAAGATCGTGCCCTTCAACCATCCGCTCACGCCTCTGGACCTGCAACTGCTGCAGGACGAGCTCCAGGCCCGCCCCAGCGAGGATCGGGACATCGTCGTCGTCTGTCTGGGCAAGGAGATCGCCGCCGACGCATGGCTGGAGGAGTACAACCGGCACCGGCCCATCAACAAGATGGAGGTGATCGAGCTGCGCACGGATCAGAAGTACGGCAAGTTCTTCGTGCACCAGCCGGCCCAGGCAGCGGTGGCCATCGAGCGCGGGGATGGCCAGATCGTGGTAGAGATCGAGGATTTCATCTCGCCCACGATCGTGGAGCGGCTGGAGATGGACACGCCGCTGTTCAAGGCGCAGATCCCCGACTGGCGGGCCATGGTGGACGTGGTGCTCGTGGACACGGCCTACGACGGCGAGGTGTTCCACATCACGCTGTCGGACGTGCCGGAACGAAAGAATGACCTGGTGAGTGGGCGCTATGAACTGCCAGCGCCGGAGGGTCCGACGACGGTGGCGGTGAAGATCATTGACATGCTGGGGGAAGAGGTGTTGGTGGTGGCGGGGGTGTAGGCAGGCCCGGCACAACTACACATGGACTGAAGGATTGACCACAGATCTAGGTAGGAGGTAGAACATGACTCCGTTGCAAAGCCGATGGAAGCAGCTGGGTGAGAGCTGGGTTGGGCTACTCACCATTTTCCTCGATCCCCTGGTGCTGTTCCTGGGTGCTGCATCAATTGGGCTCGGCGTGGTACTGACCCAGCACAGAGAGGGGATAACTGCCACGGTCTTCACCATCGCGTTTGGCCTCGCATCTGCACTTGCGGGGGAGGTGGTTGCGAAGAGGTGGACCGAGCTCAACGAACAGAAAGCAATCGTTGCACGCGGACAGCTGGCAGTTCGTGGGCTGAATCTCCTCTTGCGCAACATCGTGGTGCTCGAGGCAAGGGCTCGCGAATACCTGAAACGGCACACTGAAGCGGAAGGGGCAGATAGCCTTCCACCTCAGACTACCCGCACCTGCTTCGAAGAGATTGTTGATAGATGCAGGCTAATGCAAGAGGAGACTCTGAGTTCAATCGAGAACTGGATGGACATTATCCCGGAGGCCGATGTCAAAACGCAGATCGGCCTGATCAGCGAACTCAAACTTGAGATAGATCGGAAGGCCGAGGGACTGACTGCACTACAGTCCAAGCTGAAGGAGGCAGAGGGAAAACCTCAGGGAGAGGTCGAACGCCTTACGAAGGCTCTCCATAGCGCCCAAAACGAATTGGATCGGGCTGTCATGGAGCTGCAACGGCGACGCCATTCCATTGGCGCGGCCGACTGGCTTCTCGAAGACCCCTCCAGGCTCATGATCTTTGAGCGTTTCCTGGCCCAGCCGACTGGCTTCTCGAAGACGCCTCCAGGCGCATGATCCTTGAGCGTTTCCTGGCCCAGCCTCATCGCAATCGCACTGAAACAGGGATCAGCAAGAGTGATGTAGTGATGGCAGTGGTGGATGTGGAATCTGGTTCAGTGTCGACTTCGGATGGGGAGGAGCCGAAAGATGGTCACAAGGCATCGCCCGACGAAGTGGCCGGCAGCCCGCTGCTGGAGGAGGTGGCGATTGAGCGGTAGGCGGGGGGTTGGTAGATTGGTACATTAAGAGCCAGACGGTGCTCGCCCAAGCCGGTCATGCCTCTGCTGGGGCTCGCCAGCGCACGGCAGGGCCGGCGTCCCCTTATGGACCACCTGGTTCTGCTGGTTCAGGAGGGTGATGGGGAGGGTGACAGGGCCGCTCTGCGGGCGACTCATGGGCGATGACCGCCAACATCTGCCCCTGGGCGATCTCGCAGCCCTCGCTGGCGCGGAGGCTGCACACCACCCCGGACCGGGGGCTGCGGATTTCCAGGTGCATCTTCATGGACTCCAGCACCGCTAGCACATCTCCTTCTCGCACCCATTGTCCTTCCTTTACCTTCACCTCCACCAACAGTCCAGGCAAGGGGCTGGATACTTCCGCTGCCTTATCCCCTGCCTGGGGGCGAGCCGTCTCCGCAGGGGGCTGCCTCTCGGCCTCCAGGCGCGTCTGGTAGGATCGTCCCGCCACCTCTACCTGATATCCCCCCTTTTCCTCCGCCTCTATGATGTAGGTCTCGTAGGACCGGTGATCCACCAGCAAGGAGTAGTGGGCCAGTCCGTCTATGCCCTCCAGGTCCACGTGGATTGGCTGCCGATTGACCCATACCCGTCCGCCTGGCCCGACCTCCACTTCGAAAGCGCGTCCCTCGATGACGACATGGTACTTCATTACCCTTCCTCCGCCGTGCCTCCGAAGCGCCAGGCCTGCGCGGGCCGTTGATTCGCCGCCGCACGGGCGCCCTTTACCGACCCTGGAGCTCCCACCGGCCCAGCATCTTCCAACGGCTGGGAGCCTGTTTCTCCCGCACACGGCTCCCTGCTCGCTGACGCCAATCCAGGAGCACTGCTGTCAGGGCGGCTGCCAGATAGTCTTCCTCCCCTTCCGGCCTTGGCAGCGTGAACTGTTCCTCCAGGAAGCGGGTATGGAACCGCCCACCGAAGAAGTGGTAGCTGTCCAGGAGCGCCCGGTGCAACTCCAGGTTGGTGGTGAGGCCGACGATCTGGTACTCCTCCAGCGCCCTTCGCATGCGCACGATGGCCACCCCTGGCGTCTCCCCCCAGGCCACCAGTTTCGCCAGCAGGGAGTCATAGTAAGGTGTGATCGTCAATCCCTCGCAGATGCCGCTATCCACGCGAATGCCCGCCCCCCCCGGCTCGCGCAGGCGGGTGATGCGGCCGACAGAAGGCACGAAGCCTCGGAAGGGGTCCTCGGCCAGGATGCGACACTCCAGCGCCCAGCCCTGTGACCGGATGTCTTTCTGCTTGTACGGCAGTTTCCGCCCGGCGGCGATCCGGAGTTGCTCCCGAACGATGTCCACTCCTGTAACGGCCTCGGTGACGGCGTGCTCTACCTGCAGGCGGGGGTTAACCTCCAGGAAGTAGAAATTCCCTTGGGGGTCAAGCAGGAACTCCACCGTGCCGGCTCCCACATACCCCGCGGCCCGTCCCAATCGCACGGCGGCGCGGCAGATGCGCTGCCGGAGGGCCGGGTCCAGCGCCCGCGAGGGGGTCTCTTCGACCAATTTCTGATGCCGCCGCTGGAGGGAGCACTCCCGTTCCCCCAGGTGGATGATGTGACCGTGGGTGTCGGCCAGCAGTTGGACCTCGATGTGGCGGGCTCGCTCGATCTGTCGTTCCAGGTAGAGGGTCCCGTCGCCGAAGGCGGCCTGGGCTTCCCGCCGGGCCAGGGGGATGACGGCCTCCAGTTCAGCCCGGGAGCGGGCGGAGCGGATGCCCATTCCGCCGCCGCCAGCGGCTGCCTTCACCAACACCGGATAGCCGAGGCGCTCGGCAGCGGCTGCCAGGCCGGCGTCATCCAGAGGTCGGTCGGTCCCCGGGAGAACGGGAAGGCGAAGCCGCCGCGCTAACCGGCGAGCGGCGGTCTTATCTCCCAGCAGTTCCATTGTTTCCGGGCTTGGCCCCACGAAGACCAACCCCGCCTCGGCGCAGGCGCGGGCGAAATCCGGCGACTCGGCCAGGAAGCCATAGCCCGGATGGATGGCCTGCCCCCCGGCCTTCAAGGCCATCTGGATGATCCGCTCCCCGCGCAGGTAACTTTCCTGAGCTGGCGGTGGGCCGATGCAGTAAGCCTCGTCGGCGTAGCGGACGTGTGGAGCTTCCCGGTCCGCCTCCGAAAAGACGGCCACCGTCTCCAGGCCCAGCTCTTTGCACGTGCGCAACACCCGTACGGCGATCTCACCTCGATTGGCTACCAGCACCTTGCTGATCATCGTCATGGGTCCCTCACAGTGGGATGCTGCCGTGCTTGCGCGGCGGCCGCCGCACCCGCTTGTTCTGTAACGCCTGAAGGGCACGGATCAAGACCGGCCGGGTCTGAGAGGGGCGGATCACCCCATCCAGATAGCCCCGGGCAGCGGCGACGTAGGGGTTGGCAAACCGCTCCCGGTACTCCTGCACCAGCCGGACCCGCTCCGCTTCCGGGTCCCCCGCCTGGGCCAGTTCCTTGCGGAAGATGACGTTCACCGCCCCTTCCGGTCCCATGACGGCGATCTCGGCCGTGGGCCAGGCCAGGCAGACGTCTCCCCGCAAGTGTTTGGAACTCATCACGATGTAGGCTCCGCCGTAGGCCTTGCGGGTGATGACAGAGAGCTTGGGCACCGTGGCCTCGGCGTAGGCGTAGATCATCTTCGCCCCGTGGCGGATGATGCCGCCATGCTCCTGGGCCACGCCGGGCAGGAAGCCAGGGGTGTCGGTGAAGGTGACCAGGGGGATGTTGAAGCTGTCGCAGAAGCGGATAAAGCGGGCCCCCTTGTCCGAGGCATGGATATCCAGGACGCCGGACAGGACCTGCGGCTGTTGAGCCACCACGCCCACCACGTGTCCTCCCAGCCGTGCCAGGCCGACGATCAGATGGGGAGCGAAGCCCGCCTGCACCTCCAGGAACTCCCCGTCGTCCATCACGCGGCGGATCACTTCCCGCATGTCGTATACCTGGGCCGGGTTCTCGGGCACCAGATGGTTCAAGGCCTCATCGCTCCGTCCCGGCGGGTCAACGGGCGTCAGGTAGGGCGGGTCCTCGGCGTTGTTGGAAGGCAGGTAGGAGAGCAGCCGCCGCACCAACGCCAGCGCCTCGGCGTCATCGGTGGCGGTGAAGTGGGCTACGCCGCTCTTGCAGGCGTGGGCCGTGGCCCCGCCCAGTTCCTCGTGGGTCACCTCCTCGCGGGTGACCGCCCGGATCACGTCGGGGCCGGTGATGAACATTTGCGCCGTTCCCTCGACCATGACGATGAAGTCGGTGATGGCCGGCGAGTAGACCGCGCCGCCGGCGCAGGGGCCCATGATGACCGAGATCTGGGGGATCACCCCGGAGGCGAGGACGTTGCGATAGAAGATCTCGCCGTAGGCGGCCAGCGCATCTACCCCCTCCTGGATGCGTGCCCCGCCGGAGTCGTTGAGCCCGATCACCGGGGCACCGTTCTCCAGCGCCAGGTCCAGCACTTTGCAGATCTTGCGCCCGTGGGCCTCTCCCACCGAGCCGCCCAGGACGGTGAAATCCTGGGCAAAAGCGTAAACGAGCCGCCCCTCTATCTCCCCCCAGCCAGTGACCACCCCATCTCCCAGGGGCCTTTGTTGGTCCAGGCCGAACTCCGTGGCCCGATGGGTGACGAAGGCATCCAATTCGCAGAAGGAGCCGAGGTCGATCAGAGCCTCCAGCCGTTCCCAGGCGGTCATCTTGCCCTGGGCATGCTGTCGCTCGATCCGCTCCGGTCCGCCCCCTTGACGGGCCCCGGTTTCCATTTCCTCCAGGCGTGTCAGTGCTGTGCTGGTCAACTCTTTCTCGCTTTCTACGCACCGATGATAGTGTATCGCCAATGGCCCCTTGCTCAGGGCCTGTCCTCATCGCCTCCTCTGAGATCGGCTAAAAGAGATCGGCTAAAAGAAGAAACACCGAAGCTGGCCAAAAGTAGCGGAGGCTATCACTGTTCATCATCGGCGTCACTTGGAGCGGAGGATGGTGTTATCTATCATGCATAGGACAGGCTCAACTCAGACTCATTATCACGTTGGGCCTGGATCGCCAGATCCATGGCCGGGGTGAGCAGTGGCCATGAAACCAGAAATACTCGGAAAGGAGATCACACCATGAGCCAAGAGGAACTGAAGGATCGCTGGGCTCTGATCCTGGGAGCTTCCAGCGGGTTCGGCGCGGCGACGGCGCGGGCCCTGGCCCGAGCTGGGATGCACATCTTCGGCGTGCACCTGGACACCAAGGCGACGCTGGAGCGGGTACAGCAGGTGGTGGCAGACATCGAGGCGCTTGGACGGCAGGCGGTCTTCTTCAACACCAATGCCGCCGACACCCGGAGGCGGGGGCAGGTATTGGACCGCATGCAGCAGGAGTTGGCCGAAGCGGAGCACAGGGCTGTTCACTTCGTTCTCCACTCCTTGGCCTTCGGATCGCTCCGGCCCTTCATTGCCGACGACCCGGCGGAGGCTATCAGCGAGGAGCAGATGGATATGACGCTGCGGGTGATGGCCCATAGTCTGGTCTACTGGGTGCAAGACCTGGTGCGGCGGGGGCTCTTGATGCGCGGCAGCCGCATTTTCGCCCTCTCCAGCAGCGGGGCCGAGTGGGCGGCGGTACCCTATGGGGCGGTGTCGGCGGCCAAAGCGGCACTGGAGAGCCATGCGCGGCAGTTGGCGTTGGAGCTGGGCCCGCGGGGTATCGCCGTCAATTGTCTGCGGCCCGGCGTCACCGACACGCCGGCCCTGCGGGCCATCCCCGGCCATGAGCGCTGGATGGAGGAGGCGCTGAAGCGCAACCCTGGCGGCCGGCTCACCACTCCCGAGGACGTGGCGGCGGTGTTGGTGGCCCTGGCTGACCCGACTATCACCTGGATCAGCGGCGCCGTGATCCCTGTGGAGGGCGGGGAATTCGTCGTTGGCCAGGAAATTAGTCCTTGATCCCCAGTCGGTGGTTCCCAGGCCGTAGTCGCTGCTCCCTGGGACTCGATTGGGCTGAGGACTACCTGACCAAGGACTATCCGGCTAAGGACTCTCCGCTAAGGCCCGGTCCAGGTCCTCCACCCGCGTGAAGGCCGCCACCGTCTCCAGGAAGGCCCGCAGCGAGGGGCTGGCCTGGCGCAGACGGGTCATCTTGGGACCGATGGGGTCCACGGCGCTGGGCGCCGTGGCGTAGGAGCCGTGGAAGGCGAAGTAGGCCTGGTTGAGCTTGCGCAGCGCGTAGCCCTGGGCCACAAACTGCTGCCGCTGCTCTGCCATGAAGGCTTCGGCCTCGGCCACGCGGCCGGCGGCCAGCAGGTCGTCCACCCGCAGTCGGGTGCTGCGCATCTCGCCGTTGAAGTCGAAGCGCGGCGGCACCAGCTCGGGAATGTTCAGGGGACGCCGTTCGGAGATGGCCGGGCGGGGCGGTGGCACTTCCTGGGGGTAGTACCGTTCCAGCACGCGAGCGCCGATCTCGTCGCCGACGATGGAGGCCACCGTCTCGTTGAGCGTCACGGTGTCGTTGTCGTCGAAGTAGTGCCAGCCCAGGGGCCGGAAGGCCAGCGTGTTGTGCGTCCACTCGTGGGCGATGGTGTCCAGGATCCAGGACAGCGAGGCGTTGTCAATGACCATCGTCGGATAGGCGCCGAAGCCGCCGATGTCCTCCACCAGGGAGACGTAGGCGGGCAGGGTGCTGTCCACGTCGGCCTCGATCTCCTCCCGCTCGGCGAGGCTCAGCTCGGCTCGCAGGTGCACACCCTGGCGCAGGGCGATTTTCTGCCGGGGGGAGACGATGAGGTACAGCGGCGGCTGGCTGAAGTGGAACTTGAGCGGCGGCCAGACCAGGCCCAGGGCCGTCAGCCCTTCCTCGGCCAGCAGGGTCGCTGTTTGGATTTCCAGGATGGCTTCCACGGCAGCGCGCCGTTCGGCTTGCTGGCTCCGCAGCGCGTCGAGTTCCGCTTGCCAGGCGGCGATAACGCTGTCGGGATGGGATTGCTGGGGGTCGCTGAGGGCGCGGGTGATGGTCCCCTCCAGTTCGCCGCTGCGCCGGGCGGCGGCCACGTAGTCCAGGACGAGCTGCTGCGCGGCTGCGTCATCCAGATGGCCGGCGGGGTCAACCACCACGTCTCTCAGCTTGCCGGCCAGCGCGCCCACTTCCCACAGGGCCAGGTTGAAGCCGCGGCCGTTGACCAGCGCCGCCACCTGGACGTCCAGCGCCTGGTGGGCGGGGATGGTGTCCGCCGGCAGCAGCGGCGGCAGAAGCAGCAGGATGAGGATCAGCAGGATGCGTTTGCGAATGGGCATGACGGCAGAGGATTATACCCCAACTCGGCGACTTGCCAAAGGTGGGTGCCCGTGTTATGATGTGAACCACTGTTGAAGGAGGGCTGACATGGATCTACTCAGATGGCTCGAAATCCTGATCACGATCGTGGTCGCCATCATCCGCTGGCTGACGTTGCAGCCTTAGCCGGCGGCGTCTGATCCCGCTATTCCAGGCTCCTGCTCTGCTGGCAGCCCGCGTCCGGCGCCGATTCCCCAGCCTCAGTAGATCCAAAAAGCTCGCGGTGGACTGCCAAGTCCACCGCCTTTCTGCCGGACTTGGCAGTCCGGCAGGAGCAAACTTGGATCTACTGAGCCTCAGGACGG
>JACNHM010000499.1 GCA_014383605.1 Chloroflexota bacterium | reverse complement strand
CGGCACCGCCCCCCACACGAAGGTTACGGCCAGCAGCCCCCAAGGCTCTTTTTCGTAACGATCGCCCCACCAGATGAGCAGGGCGTAGAGGATTGTGGGTGCTACCGCGGCCAGGAGAGAGAAGCCGAACCCCAGTGCGCTGCTAGCCAGTTCCATCTGTGCTGTGCCTCCGTGATCAGCGCCGTCGCAGTCGGCGCAAGGGCTTGGCGAACGTGGAAGGGAAGTGCACCCAGAGGCCGCTGGGCTTGCCGCCGATCTTGCCCTGGGCCAGGCTCTGCAGGAACTCCGCCGGCCCGTCGAAGGGCGGCAGTTGGACGTAGCCGCGCCCCAGTTCCCAGACCGTATGCGCATCGCTGCCGGCGGTGGCCAGTTTGCCGTAGCGCTCGGCCCATTCTGCGGCCTTGCGGTTGTCTTCTTGCAGGAGGCAGCGGGCGTTGAACACTTCCAGGGCGTCCACCTGGTCAATGATCTCCTCCAGTGCCCCGCGGGCCAGGGCCGAGGCGCGCAGGCTCTCGAAGGGATGGGAGACGCTGATCACCGCGCCCTGCTCCCGCAGGCGGGCGATGGCCTCCTGCGGCGTCAGATCCCTGGGGATCTCTTCCTGCAAGAAGTAGGCGATGAGCTCGCCTTGGGTGGTGTCTATCTCCTGGCCGACGATGATCAGGTCGGGGGCCAGCGCCTGTGCCGCCACTGCTCCGGCGATGGTGTTGTGGTCGGTGATGGCGACCTTGGCCAACCCCTTGCGGCGGCAGGCGGCGATGAGCGCTGGCAGCTTCGTAAAGCTGTCTTTGGAGTAGCGGGTGTGGACGTGAAGGTCAATTTTCCAGGTCAAGGTGAAGGTTCCAGGTTGGCAGGTTTCAGGAGATGCAGAGAGCGGCCACCCAGCTTTTGCCGGGTGGCCGTTTGACTTATCGAGTGTTCGTGGTGGCCACTTCAGCAGTTCAGGCGGCCGCTGAAGTGGCCACTACGAGCCAGGGCGAGACTCGGTAGATCCAAGAAGCTCGCGGTGGACTGCCAAGTCCACCGCCTTTCTGCCGGACTTGGCAGTCCGGCAAGAGCAAATCCTGTATCTGCTGAGGCTAAGCGCTTTCCGCCTCGCTCTTGGCCCCGGCGATCACACCATCGGCGACGTGGGAAGGCATGACCTCGTAGTGGGAGAACTCGATCTCGTAGACGCCACGCCCCTGGGTCATGGAGCGCAGGTCGGTGCCATAGCGCTGTATCTCCGCCAGCGGCGCCTGGGCGATGACCAGGCTCTTGCCCCGTTGCTGTTCCATGCCCATCACCCGTCCCCGCCGGGTGTTCAGATCGCCCAGCACGTCGCCCATGAACTCCTCCGGCACGGTGATGGTCATGTTCATGATGGGCTCCAGAAGCACCGGGCTGGCCTGCAGGAACACTTTCTTGAAGGCCTCGCGTCCGGCGACCTGGAAGGCGATGTCCTTGGAGTCCACGGGGTGCTCCTTGCCGTCGTACACCTCGCAGCGCACGTCCTCGATGGGATAGCCGGCCAGCACGCCCCGCTCCAGCACGGACTTGATACCCTTTTCGATGGAGGGGAAGAAGGATTGGGAGATGGCGCCGCCGAAGACGCGTGATGTGTCGTAATCGAAGCCTTCGCCCCGTGGCAAGGGCCTGACTTCCATGTGCACTTCGGCGAACTGGCCGGAGCCGCCGGTCTGCTTCTTGTGCCGATACTGGTCGGCGGCCGAGCGACTCACCGTCTCGCGATAGGGCACTTTGGGGACGGCCGTGGTCACGCCGACGTTGAACCTCTCCTCCAGCCGCTGCACGGCGATGTTCACGTGGGTGTCGCCCATGCCGGCGAGGATGGTCTGCCGGGTGCTGGGCTCCTGCCGCCAGCGGAGGGTGAGGTCCTCCTCGCACAGGCGGGTCAGCGTGGTGCCCATCTTGGCCGAGTCGGCCTGGGTCTTGGGGCTCACCGCCACCTCGTAAAGGGGGTAGGGATAGCTGGTGGCAGGCAGCACGAGCGGATGCCCCTTGTCGGCCAGGGTGTCGCCCGTGCGAGTCTCGGCCAGACGGGTCACGGCGCCGATGTCCCCGGCCACCACCTGGGCGACGGGGGTCTGCTCCCGGCCGCGCATCATGTAGAGCTGGCCGATACGCTCTTCCTCGCCCTTGGTAATGTTGAAGACGCGGCTGTCGGAAGGCAGTGTGCCCGAATAGACACGGAAGTAGCTCAGCCGGCCCACGTAGGGGTCGGCCAGCGTCTTGAAGACCAGCGCGGCCAGCGGCCCGGCAGCATCCGGGCCCAGCACTTCCTCTGCTTCGGTGGCCGGATTGGTGGCCGTGACCGTGCCCGCTTCCGCTGGCGAAGGCGCGAAGTCCACGATGGCCTGCATCAGCGGCTGGACGCCGATGTTCTTCAACGCCGAGCCGCAGAGCACAGGCACCATGGTGCCTTCCTGCATGCTCAACTGTAAACCCTGGATGATCTCCTGCGGCGAAAGATCCTCTCCTTCGAAGTACTTCTCAATCAAGGCGTCATCCGTCTCGGCGGCGGCTTCCACCAGGGCAATCCGTGCTTCCTCCGCTTCTTCGCTCAGGTCGTCTGGTATGGGCGCTTTCTCACCCTTCTCTCCCAGATATGCCTTCATGGTGACCAGGTCCACCACGCCGCGGAAGTCCGCTTGTTTGCCGATGGGCAGTTGCAGGGGAACGAAGGTGGCGTCGAAGTTCTCCCGCAACGAAGCCAATGCCCGGTCGAAGTCAGCATTCTCGCGATCCATCTTGTTGATGAAGGCCAGGCGTGGCAGTTGCCGCCTGTCGGCGTAGTTCCACACCAACTCCGTGCCCACCTCGACGCCGGAGACGGCGTCCACCAGCACCACGGCCGCGTCGGCGGCCTGGATGCCGCTCAACATGTCGCCGACGAAGTCCACGTAACCGGGCACGTCGAGCACGTTGACCTTGGCCCCGTTCCATTCGTAGGGCAGCAGAGCCATCTGCACGGAGATCTTGCGCCGGACCTCTTCTGGATCGTAGTCGGAAACGGTGTTACCGTCGTCCACGCGGCCCAAGCGGTTGCTGGCCCCGCTGTCGAAGAGCATGATCTCGCCCAGCGACGTCTTGCCTGCGCCGCCGTGCGACAGCAGCACCACGTTACGAATCTGGTCCGTCTTGTAAATCGTCATTCATGCCTCCTCACACTACTGAAGCGTATTGATGATCAAAGTCACGGTGGACTAATCGAATCCTCAATCTCTGAGATGACCTGCTCGAAAACTGGGAGCCTCAGACGAGCAATTGGTTTGATAAGAAGTGGTTGCTCTAGAATGTCTCGTTGCCTACAGATACTCATTCCAGACTTCGTCCCCTTCGTTGTCCCACAGTTCTGCAAAGGTGATCTCTGCTGCGCTCTGAAGCTGGCTGTGTAATAGTCTCTCGTCGTCCTGTTTTGGGATTACATTACAATGAGCACTGTTGTATCTTTGGGGAGGGTGATATCTTCGAGTAGTTCGATCACTCGATCACCCCTGTATGTCGCTGAGAGAGTTCTCATGACCCTATTCTCCCTCATTCATTCATTCCAACTCGTTATTGCCCAACACATTGTAAACGAAAAGGGAGTAGCTGTCAAAGAGGGAGGTCAGGTATCAGTGATCTGTGATCAAGGCTCGTGCTCCTGGATATCCTGATCAGCAATACCCACTGACGGATCACCCAATGGCAGTAACATGTACTGTTTAGAGGGCGACATAGGCGCCAGGCACTGGGTCCGTTGGATGGGATTTCAAAGAAAGCTCGACTTGGATTGTCGAATCCAAGCCCTACCCGCTGCATTTGGCAATCCAGCGGGCGCAGTTGGAGTGGGATCTCGCCGCACGAAGCGTTATCCCATTGAACGGACCCAGTCCCGGGGCTTGAAATCGGGGCGAAACTTGATTGTCAAAGGTCCTGAGCCATCTCGGCATCTGCCGAGTGTGGCGCTCCGCGTCTACATCCAGACACTATGCCTGCGGGGCTTCATGAAAGTCTATCGCTTGACAATCCGTTATAGTCTAACTCGCAAGAGATAGTGTGCGTAGTCCATGCCCAGAGGGGTGATGCGCTGCGTGTCGGGATGGAACAGATTCCCTGTGGGATACTTCTCGTTGCTCAGGCTGAACCAGGCCCAACGCTGCACCAGACGGTTGCCGTCGGGAGGATAGCCCAGGCTATCGTCGGCGGCGGTGAGGAAGAAGTCGAAGCTCGCATACATGAACTCCCGCACCCGCGGATGATCGAAGCCGTAGTCGGCGGGCATCAGGATGCCGTACTCGCTGATGATGAGCGGCTTCTCCCTTTCGCCCTTCTCCTTCATCCAGCGTCGGAAGGCGATGATCTGTTGCTTGAAAATCTCCACGTCATCGTGATCCTCGATCTCGTAGAGCAGGCCACTGGTGGCGTCTATCCCTGGGGGAATGTCCACGCCCCAGGAGTCCTTCTCCTCGCGCAGGATGAAGGCGTGGACGTTCCACACATCCACGGGCATCACCTCCCCGGTGAGATCATGGTAGGCGTCCAGGATCATGTCCAGGTACTGGAAGCGGAGAGGCGTGGGCTGCGAGACGCCGCCGATGGCCACCTGGCAGGAAGGATCCGCCTTCTTCAGGGCGAAGTAGATCTGGTGATAGCTGCGGGCGTAGTCGGCGGGCATCACGTTGCCCTGCCAGATGACGTCCGGCTCATTGCCGATGAGCCAGAGAGAGCCCGGGTTAGCGGCAGCGATGGCGCCGATGGTATCCAGGTCAGGACGATACACGCTCTCCGAGAGCCAGACCATTTGGGCATACTCCATCCCCTGCGGGCGTGGGGGGTGCATGCTTGTGCGCCAGTCGAGGTACCAACCGGCGCCCAACTGGCCGACGTCGTATTGCTCAATGGAACCGAGCTCCGCGGCGACGCCCACGCCGAAACGCGCTCGGAGGGAGACTGTCTCCCTCTCCCTCTGGGAGAGGGCCGGGGTGAGGGGGGCGAGCATTCCTGTGGACGTTGCGGAGGGGGGTGCGAGAGGTGTGCTGGCTGGCTCAGTGGTCTCTACTGCCACAGCGCGTGTTGTGGGCAGTGAGGAACGTGTGGACAGCGGCGTGGGGACCAGCCTCTCCACGGGTGTCGGCGGCGCAGAAGCGCGCCAGGGAGGGGCGTTGAGCAGGCCGGAGCGGCAACTGCCGGCGATCAGAAGCGCCCCGGCCGTCAATATGACCATCCCCGCCCTTTGTGCAGAGGGGCAGAGGTGCGGAGGTGCATGGGAGCGGGGGAGACGGGGAGAGGGGGAGATGGGGAGACCTTCTCCGTGTCTCCTTGTCTCCATGTCTCCTTGTCTCCGTGTCACGATTGGCGGCTCCTGAGGAAGGGTATCTTCCCCAGCCAGCCGCGCTTCGGTTTGTGGCGCCGCTTGCGGCGGCCTGTTCTTTCGCTGTCGCTCGAATAGTAGTAATAGTAGTGGTAGTAGTAGCCGCCGCGGCGGGCAGAGAGCTTATTCAGCACCACGCCCAGCACATTGCCTCCGACCTTCTGCAGGTTCTCCACGGCGCGTCCGGCCAACCCCCGCCGGGTGGCCCCGGCGTCGACCACGAGCAGCGTGCCGTCCATCTGCATAGCCAGCACGGCGGCATCGGTGACGGCCAGGCTGGGCGGGCTGTCGAAGATGACCACGTCGGCTTCGCTTTTGAGGTGCTCGATGAGGCCCTTCATCCGTTCGGAGCCCAGGAGCTCGGACGGATTGGGCGGCAGAGGCCCGGTGGTGAGCACCCTCAGGTTCTCCACTTTGGTGGGCTGCAGGTAGGCGCCTGGGCTGGGGTTGGCGTGCAAGAGGGCGTTGGTGAATCCCTCGTTGTTGGGTATCTGAAAGATCTTGTGCAGGACAGGTCGTCGCAGGTCGCTATCCACCATGATGACGGAATGGCCGGCCTGAGCCATGACCACGCCGATGTTGGCCGCGGTGACGCTCTTTCCTTCGATGGGATTGGCGCTGGTGACCAGCAGCGTCTTCAGCGGCCTGTCCACCGAGGAGAACTGCAGATTGGTGCGCAGGACGCGGTAGGCCTCGGAGATAGGGGATTTGGGATGGTCGGCGGTAATGAGCTTATCGGCGAGCGTGTCTCCTTCTATGCGGGCGATGGCGCCGAGGGCGGAAAGGCCCAAAGCTTGCATAATGTCATCAGGCGTCTTGAGGGTATCGTCCAGATACTCCAGGAGAAAGGCCGCGCTGACCGCCAGGATGAGGCCAATGGCGGCAGCCAACAGGATGGTCAACGTTTTCTTGGGGCCGATGGGAACGGTGGGCACGGTGGCGGGCTCCACCACGGTCAGGACGTTGACCGACCCCTCGCCCAGGCTGTTCAGCAGTTGGGCATAGTTGGCCTGATAGGTGTTGAGCTTCTGCTGCAAGGCGGCGATCTGGTTCTGGGTGTCAGCGATCTGCCGGGCGCTGAACATGCCGTCCAGGGCGTCCTCCAGCCGGCCGATCTCTTCCTTGGTGAGGTCAATGTTGGCTTCCAGGTCGTTGAGCTGTTGCTCGATGAACTGGCGGCGTTTTTGCTGCTCCTGCTGGGGCTGAGTGGGGCTCTGTAAAATAAGCTGGCTGGCCAGCTCGCTGGCCACGGCCGCGGCCCGTTCCGGGCTGGTGTCCACGACCTGGATTTCCAGGAGCTGGGTATTGGCCACCGGCTTGACGTTGTACTCCGGCAGCCAGGACAGCCCCAGCGCGTTCATGGTGGCCTGGCGCACAGGCTGACGCTTGGCCACCTCGCTGTAGGTCTGGGCCAGCGCCTGGCCGAGCCAGAAGTCGGTCTGGTTGACATCTTGCTTCTGCAGCGCCTGTCCCACCAACAAGGTGGTCTTGGCCTCGTAGATGGGCGGCTGCTGTCGGGTGGCCAGGGTGCTGGAGACCGAGGCCACCAGCGTGGCCAGCACGATCAGCCACAGCCACTTCCAGATCACTGCTGCATATTGGCGTAGTTCCATGTCTCCTCCGTTAGATTGGTAGATTGGGGAACTGGTACATTGGTAGATTGGGAAACTGGTACATTGGTGAATCGGTCATTGCCTTGCCCCCACCGATTCACCAATGGTCCAATCTACCAATCTACCAACCTACCAACCTACCAACTACTACATTGTAGCTCAATCAGTTCCTTGTGTCAAGCGGCTATTTGATCCACACCGGATCCCAGTCGTTCCATGGGTTCTTGCTGACATTCCGCCGCTCGCTGCCGTCGGCGTTCATGACCCATATCTGCTTGCGGCCTGTCTCCATGTTAGACCAGAAAGCGATCTGAGTGCCGTCCGGAGACCAGGTGGGGTGCTTATCCCACTCCCAATCGTTGACCGTCAACCGCTGGCGTCCCTGGCCATCACTTTGGATGACGAAGATCTCGTCGTTCCCCGGCTCCTGGGACACAAAAGCGATGAGATTGCTCCGAGGCGACCAGACGGCGTCATAGCTCATACTCTTACCCGCCGTCAATGGCCGTGGGAGGTCCTGTCCAAGGGTGGTGACGAACAACTGAGGGATGTCCTCTGGGTTGTTTCTAACGAGCACTTTTTCGTTACCATCGGGCGAGAACGGCTCTCGCTGGAGAGCGACATCGTAGGGCCAGCGGCTGGTCAGCAGGGCCACGCGGCGGCCGTCCGGGTCCATCACGTACACCGCAACCTCTCCGCCGCGGTCGGAAAGAAAGGCGATCTTGCCCTTGAGCACAGCGGGGATGGTAAATGAAGAAAGAGGCGGCGTGGGAGTGCTCGTTGGCGTCGGTGTGAGGTCATGCAGATAGATCAGAAGCGGCGTGGGTGTGGCTGTGATCACGTGAACCGGCGTCGGAGTGTTGCGGCCGCGGCTGGTCAGGGCGGCGATCGTGGCCTGGGCGGAGATGGCCGTAGCCTCAGCCGCGTTTCCCGCTACGATGGCCACCGCCCAGTTAGATGGCAAGGGGGTGGCGGTGCCCTCGCCGGCCGTGCGCGTCGCTTCGGCGATCGCCATAGCCAGGGCGGTCATCACGTTTTCCGGCGTAGGGGCGGTAGGGGTGGCGGTCACGACCACAAGCGTGGGCGTGGGCGTGGCGGTGACCACGTTAGGCGGCATGGGCGTGAAGGTGCCCGTGGTCAGGGCCACAGCCGTAGCGTAAGCGGAGATGGCCGTGGCCGTGGCCGCGTTCTGCGGCGTAGGTGTGTTGGTCACCACGATCATCGGCGTGGGTGTGGCCAGGTTGGGCGGCGTCGGGGTCGCTGTGCCCACCAGGGTGGCCTGGGCCGTGGCCGTGGCCATCATGGCGGCGACGGTGAGCACGTTCTCCGGAGTAGGTGTGCTGGTCACCACGATCGGTATCGGGGTATTGGTCGCCGTCGGAGTAGGAGGAACCGGGCCTGTGCTGACGAACAGGATCGGCCCGTTCCCGCGGCTGGCCGGACCGTAGCCACTGTCCCAGGCGAAGACGTTGTTGGGCCCGGCCTGGGGGCCATCCAGCCGGAAGGAGATCGCTCCGTCCAGCACGCGCTCTTCCAGGAGGCGCTGTTGCTCATCGGTGAAGATGAAGACGTTGGTTACGCCCAGGCCCAGGTCGCTGGAGTCCAGCACCAGCGATAGGGTTTGCTCCTCCCTGGCGTTGTGGATGTCCTGATAGCTATGGGATTGCCACCCCAGGTTCACCTCAGTCTCCAGCATCCGCAGTTCCCAGCTCCCCCCGACGCCCAGGCGTTGGGCGTCCAGGCCGGTCAGCCGCAGTTCAGCGTACATGATGGGCGCGCCGGGGGGGATGTAAGAGAGATCGAACTGCATGGCACTGTGGTATATCACCCTGCTATGGACGCCGACGTGCAGGAAGGAATCGCCGAAGTGATTTCCTCTCTCCTCATCGCTGGCCACCCATCCTACCGCGCCGGCCGAGGGTCGCAGAGTAAAGACGCGGCCTCCGGGCCATGGCGTGGGCTCTACCATCGGTAAGGCCACCGGCGGGGAAGCGGGGACCCTGGTGGGCACCGGAACCGGAGTAGGAGTGGGCTGGGGTGTGCTGATGCGTGTAGGCGAGGGGCTGACAATGGCCGGTGCCGAAGCAGGGGAGGTGTGGCCTGAGCTCATCAGGATGGACCCGTAGCGCCAGACCACCAGGGCCAGCAATATCAGTGCCGTCCCCCACAGGAATGGCCGCCACCAGGGGCCCGACGGCACACCTTCCTCGTCGGCGATCTCGCTTTCGGCCTGCAGCGGCCGGGGCTGGTGTGGAACGGGTTGCGGCGGCGTGACGTAGCGCGGGCAGGCCGGATGTCGCTCTGTCAGGCAGAAGCGGCTCTGGTGTTGCAGTTCGATCTCCACCGGCGCAGAGGAAGCAAAGCAACGGTGTGTCTCGTCAGGGTACGACAGGTGCAGCGATGGGTCTTCGCTGAGACCCAGGTGAGGGCAGTGAGTTACGGGCATAGGTTTAGATCCTGAGTTGGCGCAGACGGTTGACTCGTGGTATAATAGCTTCGGAATCGGTGCTTAACTGTAGGGAATGGCGTGCCTATGTTCAGGGTGGAGGGGTAGGCAATGGCGGTGAAAGAGCGAATCATAGCCAGGAGGCGACGGCAATATGGGCGTGCCCTGGCAGAGGCGATACAGCACATCATGGCTGCTCTGGCCCGCAGACCGGAAGTCGAGCGGGCGATCCTGTTCGGATCGTATGCTGAAGGCCGCTGCGATCTGTTCACCGATCTGGACATCCTGATCGTCACGGCATCACCGCTGGATTTCGTCACCCGGACGGCGGAGATGTACCGCTACCTGTCGAGTCCTGTAGACATGGACCTGCTGGTCTACACGCCTGAAGAGCTGGAACGCAACAGAGATCGAGGCTTTATCCGTCAGGCATTGGAGAAAGGAAAGCTCATCTATGAGAAAAAGACCCCTTGAGGAAGGTCAGCGTTGGTTGAGACAGGCCCAGGAGGACCTGCATTGGGCTCGTCACCTGGCCGAGCAAGGTGCCTACCACCTGGCCTGCTTTCTTGCACAGCAGGTGGCAGAAAAAGCACTGAAGGCCTTCCTCTATGCCCAGGGTGAGGAAATCGTCGTCGGCCACTCCGTCGAGCGTCTGCGTGCGGCGGCGGCAACATTCAAGCCTGAATTCCGGACACGTGGGCGATCGTGGAGCGTGTTAGACGGCTATTATGTCCCGACACGTTATCCCAACAGTCTGCCCGATGGCATCCCGGCCGATGTTTACACCCAGCAGGCAGCAGCAAATGCTGTTGAGCTGGCCGGCGAAGCTGTGGACTTCGTGGCCACGCTGTTGGCCGAAGCGGAGGTTAAGTGGAACACGACCTTGATCTGACCGCCATAGCCGACTATCTGGCCAGTCGGGATGACATCCTGGCAGCTTACGTGTTCGGCTCGGCGGCTGAGGGTGTGGCCCACCGATTGAGCGACCTCGACGTCGCCTTGCTGTTGCCGCTGACCGCCGAGCTGTGGCCCGGCTTGACACGCGCCTGGAAGTGATGGCCGCCCTGGAGCGACTGAGCCAGCGGCCGGTAGACGTTTGGATAATCTCTGGTGTCGTCAGAATCAAAAGCCCTGCTGAAGGCCTGGATTCAGGGAGAAGGCAGTGAAAGGTAAGGTGAAGTCGGATGACTGAAGCGCAGACACTTCGAGAAACCAGCCCCATCTACTCTGTGGATGTTGATGAGATCCAGCTTGCCGGACAACCGCTCATCATTGAGCGCCGGGGCAAGCCCATTGCCGCCGTGGTGCCTTTCGATGAATATCGGCGTTTCTCCGCCTGGCGGGAAGAGCGCGCAGCCAGAAGAGCATGGGTACTGGAACAGGATCCTCGCCGCCGGATGTCAGCCCAGGAATGGCACGCTCACTTCGAGGCCATGGAGCGCTTCGCCGCGCACTTCGATGACATCACCCCGCAGGAACTGGAAGCCGAAATCGCCGAAGCGATTGCCGCTGTCCGGGATGAGCAGAGAGGTGAGAGCGGTCGGTGAAGTGTGCTCGTGCCAGGACTGTATGTGGTCAAGAAAGTCGAGGCTGATCCATCAGATGACAAGTTCCTCGCCTGCGCTCTGGAAGGAGATGCCGATTTCATTGTCAGCGAGGATCCGCATCTACGGAATTTGAAGCAATATCAGGGCACTCGCATCATCTCTCTGGAGCAGTTTTCCAGGAAGTTGGAACTGCGCTGAGATCCCTGTCTCCCTCACGCCATCTCTCCCTCTCGCCCCGTCCCCTTGTCTCCTCATCACCCTCACTCCCCCGCGCCTCCGCTCCCTTGCTCCCCTGCTCCTTGTCCCCTTGTCTCCCTCTCTCAGCAAGGCGTCCACGATGCGTTGGGCGGCGTGACCATCGCCGTAGGGGTTGACCGGGCGGGCCATGGCGGCGTAGGCTTGCGGATCGTCCA
>JACNHM010000278.1 GCA_014383605.1 Chloroflexota bacterium | reverse complement strand
ATGCCTTCATCGGGCGCCCAAGCCAGCACTGCCTTGAGACCGTCGTACGAATCCATGTCCTTCTGAGCTGCCAGGCTGTTAAGCGTCTCGGCCGCCTGCAGGACACGCCAGCGGTGGGAGTCCTCGGGCTTCGCGCCGACCTTGTTGAGCAGAGTCTGGAGTCGCTTCTCGATATCCAAAAGCAACTGCGCCGCTGCTCTGGCCTGCTCGCCTAGCACCGCCCAGAGTTGGTCCTGAGCGCCCACCGACAGGTCGGCCACTGGTGCCTGTACGCCCCATGTGCGCGCCATCTGCTTGGTCTGGGTCCACTCGGGGAGTTGCATAATCTGACCCCGCTCCAGGGTGACTCCAGCCAGCCTCCCAAAATCCACCTGGGCCGGATCCACCGATTTGCCGTTGCGCAGTACTCGGTAGCCGAGACCCTTCACCAAGTACAGGATGAAGAGGTCACACAGGTCGCGGTTGAGGCCAAAGGCCCGCTCCAGGCCCTCGCGTACGTCGTCGGCCTTGACCTGGCGCCCTGGTGTCAGTTCCTCCAGCTTGCGCAGGTACTTGGACGTCTTGGCCAGTGCCCAGGCGGTGGCTCCCTTGCCGGCCATCTCCAACGGCTCGCCCAGCCGCTCCAAGAGGTCGTCCAGATCCACGCCCCGCTTCACCGTGGCACCCGGTTGAGAGGCAGGGACGAGGAATTCCAACAGCAGTCGCCGCAAGGAGCGCTGATCCACCTCGCCCTTGAAGCGGGGATGATGGGGATGTAGCCGATCCAGGGCTGCATCTGCGATGTGGTCTAACCCCTCGCGGGCCGTCTTCACGTCCAGGTTGACGGTGATGGATGGGTCCAAGAAGAGGACCTCGCCCTCTCGCAGGTAACAGGCCTCAAGCCGGCCCAGCAGAGTCTTCTCCTTCGCCTGTTTGAAGCCGGGGATCTTGCTCTCTACGGCTTCTCTAGCTGAGCGGCTCAGGTCTTTGCCCAGATAGTAGTCAGGGTTGTCCTCTAGCTCACGGATCTTGGCATACTCCTCCAGGTCCTTCAGGTCCTCATCGCTGAGATGACCTGGCAACCAGAAGCCGACGGGGAGCGGTCCCCTGGCCTTGCGCCCTCGCTCAATAGCGGCGCGGTCCTCTGTTGGTCCATGACCAGGTTCGTCCCAGGGATAGTCTACGAAAACAGTATACTCACCGTTGAGGGTCATTTGTGCTGTGCTCATGTCTCGCGCGTTGGCGAAAGTCACACGGCCAACATGCCGGGTACCCCGCCAGAGACGGTCGTAGCCCTGTAGCTCGCCATCCTTGATGGCGCGACTCAATAGCCCCGGCCTTTGCATCAGCTTCGCAAAAGAATCGAGCCGAGACCTGTCCGTAACCGGAACCTTCTTGAGAATGGAGCGGATATCCGGCGCCGCCTCAACAGAGATGGTGACAGTGCTCTTGGCCGGATCCGCCTCGTTCTCGCCAAAGACCACTACGTCGCAGCGGTTAGCCAGTCGTTTCAACATGTCGCCGATCTGCTTGTACGTGCCCAGATCAGTCATGCCCCGCAGATCGGTGTAGTTCAGATGCAGGACGCGCTCGGCCGTGATTTGGTCGCGCATGGTCCTGGAGAGCTGGCACAGGAGCACCGTCTTGACTACTGCCTTCAGTTTATCGGCAGGCATCAGGGGGCGCGCAGCGCTGTTTCCGTTCCGGGCCGGCGGCGCGTCGGCGGGATAGATCTCCTGGATCACGGGCTGGATGCGCTCGTAATAGGTCCGGCGCACCGCCTCCAGTTCGGGGTTCACCGCTCCACCCACCAGCCCTTCTTCCAAGAAAATCACATCGAACAGCGCCGCGTAAGGCACAAAGCGCCCAATGGGTAGATCAGGATACCGCTCGATGAGAAGCTCGTAAAGCAGGCGGATGCCGGCCCGCTCCTTGCTCAAACGGTTGCTGACGTCTATCAGGGTGCGGATGAGGGCAGGATGGAAAGGGTAGACGCGGTGGAAGTCTTCCGAGGTGAAGTCCTGCATCAACGTCTGCTGCACGTGGGGGCTCAGCATCCCGATGGCCTGATCCACCGCTCGTTCCAGGACCCTTTCCTTTCCAGGCCTGCGCTTGAGCACCCGCTCCTGGGTGATGGGAATCAGCTCTACATCGGCCAACTCCGTGGTGCGGGGGAAACGATCCTTTTGCCAATCCAGATGATCGAAGATGTGCTTCTGGCTGGTGTTCTCCGGCACCGTATCCTGAATATCGCGCTGCTTGGCCACCACGATCCACAGAGGTACTGCCTGGTCGGCGCGGTGCGCGGGATCAATGATGCTCCCCAGGTCGTTCAGGTCTTGGATCCACTCTCGGCCGCTCTTGCCCGAGAGGTAGAGGATCAACTCATCCACGAAGAAGACCACGGCGGCATAATCAAGAGATTGGGCATGTCGGGTGAGCTTGAGCATACCGTCCATGAAACTGTCTGGGTAGAGATGGCGCCTTTCTGCCTCGGCCAGCTCCCCTCGCCAGGCCAGGATCTCCGCCGCCAAGTCGTCGAGTTGCTCCTGGTCACCCTGAAGCTTGCGGTCGAAGGTCCTTCGGGACTTGATCCGGCTCTCCTCGAAGAAGCGCTGATACACGACGTCGCCGAACTTCTCCGCTTCGGACCGGAGGCGTTCGATCACCTTATGGGCATCGCTGAACTCGCAGGGGGGCTTGCCCAGGCGCTGCAATCGCTCATTGGCCGCCTTGTACATGGCCTGCTGGAAGGTCTCCTGGCCTAGCATGTAGACGGGGATCACCATGACCGGGTGGCTGCCCAGCCAGTCGCCGAACTCAGTGCGAATCTCCTGGATAACGGGATGATCTTTCTGCCAGATGGCTGGATGGCTTTGCAGGACAAGGCCCAAGGTGGCCATGAAGTGGGACTTGCCGCTGCCGAAGGAACCGTGGACGAAGTGACCTCGGCCGCCCTCATGCCATTCTACGGAGCGGTGGAGTCGCCGCGCGAAGCCTTCCAACTCCTGGGCGACCCGGGGTGTGATCACGTAATCCCGCACGTTCTCCGCCAGCACATCGGGGTCGTCGAATTGGCGGATATTGACCACACATTCGGGGACTTCGTCGGGCAGATCCAGTACCTGGCGGACCAGTAGCTCTTCGGGCATAGCGTCTCCTCCTTGCCTCTCTAACGTGTATCTGCCGTGTCTGCTCTTTCGCCAATGCAATCTTCCAGCAACTTGAAGACGGGCTCCAGGCCGGCTATGCCGGCTGCGCGGATCATCTCCAGGTCATGGAGCGCGTCGCGGACGACGCCCGGCGCGGCGCAGATCTCCAGTGCTCGTTGATATTCCTCCAGCGCCGGGGCGAGTAACGCTTCCCGCTCGTCTTCCTCTGCCCAGCGCGGGTCGCAGACTGCCTGCCCTACCAGTGCTGCAGCGAGTATGTAACGTGGTTCGTACAAATCCGCCGTCTTGTGCAGCAAGGCCTGGCAGCGGGCAGCCGCGTCCGCGAAGGCCTCTCCAGCGGCCTCATCATGCTGATGCAGGAGCACAATCCCCAGCACTAGCGCCGCCTGGTAACTGGTCCGCGGCATGTCCAGGTCACGGGCTTGCTGGCAACGCTGGCTAGCTTCGTAGAGTTCTCTCTCAGCCAGCAGAGCGCTGCCCAGCCTCAGCGACTGATAGCTCTCTCCCCAACGGTCGCCTATCTCGTGGGAGATAGCCAGAGCCTCTTCGCAAAGACCGATGGCCTGCTCGACCTGCCCCAGGGCGCGGTAGGCATCACCCAGACGGCCGAACTGGGCGCCTTCCCGTCGGCGGTCGCCCATCCCACGGGCAATGGTCAGGGCTTGCTCATAGACTTCAATAGCCCGCTCGACCTGCCCCAGGGCGCAGTAGGCATCGCCCAGGTGGCCGAGCCAGATGCCTTCTCTCCGGCGGTCACTGATCTCGCGGGCGATGGTCAGGGAGTCTTCGAGGAGCTCAATGGCTCGCTCGACCTTCCCCAGGTCTTTGTAGTCACGACCCAGATTGCCGAGCTGGACACCTTCCTCCCGGCGGTCGCCGATCTCACGGGTGATGGCCAGTGCCTGTTCGTGGACTTCGATGGCCCGCTTGACCTGCCCCAGGTCACGGTAGGCAACGCCCAGACGGCCGAGCTGGCCGCCTTCCTCCCGGCGGTCGCCGGTTTCGCCGCCGATCTCGCGGGTGATGGCGAGCGCCTCTTCATAGAACTCAATGGCCCGTTCGATCTGCCCCAGGGCGCGGTAGGCTCGGCCCAGGCGGCCGAGCTGGATGCCTTCCTCCCGGCGGTCGCCGATTTCGCGGGTGATGGTCAGGGACTCTTCGAGGAGCTTAATGGCTCGCTCAATCTCCCCCAGGTCGCGGTAGGCGCTGCCTAGCCTCCCGAGATTGATGCCCTCTCTCCAGCGGTCGCTAATCTCGCGGGCGATAGCCAAGGCTTCTTGGTAGAGCTCGATGGCTCGCGCGACCTGTCCTAGGGAGTGGTAAGCGCAACCCAGGCGGCGCAGGTTGCCCGCCCGTGAGCTGGGGGCCGTCAGTCGCCCCAGGAGCTTCTCCCGCATCTCGACCAGCTGGGCATAGTGGCCCCACGGGAACAGGTAGTCATGGTCAATCAGCTCCAGCACCCGGCAGGCGCTATCGTAATCCCCAGCACGGACACGGTGCTCTAACTCGGCCAGTTGCGGAGCCAAGTCGTCTATCGTCTTCCACTCGCTTTCCGGCTTGCGAATGCCCATGTAGAAATCGGCGGCGCGTAGTTCCAGATTGCGCCGGTTGTAAGCGTCTGCCGCCTCGTTGTTGGGTAGTTTGCGATAAGCGTAGTCGCGGTCAAGGGGATGAAGGCTATACTCGCCAGTGACGCGGTTGGCACTCACGAAGTAGCCGCTGACCAGGCGGCGCAGGCCGGCCTGCACGTCCAGGCCCGGGAACCAGGGGTGCAGCAGGTAGGCAATGGCCGTCTCATCCATCGGTCGGTCAAAGGCGGCCAGGGCCTCCATTATCCGCCGTTGGTCCTCTCCCAGGCGGCGGTGGCCTTCAGCCACCAACTGTTCCACCACCTCCACCTCAAACACGGTTTCATTGGCCAACAGTTTGGGTAGGCTGGCCGTAGAGTCTTCGTGAAGGATACCGGCCAGAATCTCCAGAGCGCGCGGGATGCCCTGCGTGAGCCGGGCGGCGCGGCGCAGGTCGTCTTCGGGTGCGTCGCGCAGGCCAAGCCTCCCTTGCGGGTCCAGATCACACAGCAGGGCCACGGCGTCGTCTTCGGGCAGGCCCTCGCGCAGGGAGATACTGCGCGCGCCGGGCAGCGCGGAGGCGGCGAGCCGAACTTCCTCCCGCGAGGTAACGATCAGTCGCGCCCCGCCGGGCTGGGTCAGGCAACCTTCGACAAAGAGACGTAAGCCCTCCTCAGCGATAGCGCCATCTTCGGCCAGCGCGTCCTCCAGGTTGTCCAGCAGGATGAGGTACAGCTCATCCCGCATGGTCTCCAGCAGGTATTCGACTTTGGCAGCCAGGGGCGCGTCGCTGTCGGCCCAACAGGCCGCCAACTCGCCGGCGGCCGGCTCGCCCAGCATCCGCCCCACGTCGGCATAGATGCGCTCCAGCCCCAGGCCGGTGCTCCGAGCACTGAGGTAGAGGATACCATCTATGGGCATCTCTCTTTCCTCCTCAGGGACTGGCAATTTGCCCCGCTCCAGATCGGCCAGAACGCGGCTAGCGAGGGCCGTCTTGCCCATCCCGCCTCGCCCGACCACGCTGATCAGGCGCACGCTGGCGTCAGCCAGGTGCTCGCAAAGGGCTCGAATCTCACGGAGGCGGTCTTTGAAGGTGTGGGTTACATCCAACGGGCGGAGGTTGACCACGCGCTGGCGGTCACGCATCTCGCGGCGCTCCCTATCGACCTGGTCTCGCCTGGCCCGCAGGGATTCCATCTCGTCGTCCAATTGTGCCTGTGCCCACCTGGAGACGGACGCGGCAACCTGCCCTGCCAGTTCCTCAGAGCTCTTGAAGAATTGCAGGGTGTGAGCGGCCATGAGTTCTTGCCGCAGTGTCTTGATCTTTTGCCCTCTCTCCCCCTCTCCGGTCACCTCGTCCATGTGGTTACGGGGCCAGGGCACCCCCTCGTCCAACAGGAAGATTAGACGCGGTATGTCTTCCTCGCCTGCCTTACGGTACTCCAGTTCGGTGATGGACAGTTGCTCTGGGTTATCTTGGTCAGGGATGTGTCCGTAGCGCCAGGCGAAGATCCCGACGTATAGGTCACAAGAAGCCACGTCAGCCAGACATTTATCGAGCGGGCGTCTGTCGGTGGCGACGTAGTCCTCCATGGCGATGACGTCGTACCGCATCTTGCGCAAGATGTCATAGACCTGCTGGCGGTGCTCCACAAGGTCGCTGTAGGTTGAGGAGATGTAGATCTTGGTCATTCTTGATCAGTTGTCCTCTACTACTTCCAGCGCTGGTACAATTCCCGCGCCAACGAACTTGAAGGTGCCATGCACGCAGAGAGCGTCATCCAGTACCCTGCCGCCGGCGCAGATGACACACAATCCCCGGCTGGAGGCTGGTAGCAACTCAGCCGCCAGATCCACCTGGTAACGCACTACCAGGCTGCAATTCCCAATCACCGTGGGCCGCTCACGATCCAGGCGGTTGGCGATATCCTGTATCAAGGCCTCAGCCAACCGTCGACCTTCGCTCAAGTCGCCGGCCCGCTCGACTTCCACATGATAGTCCCAATCATCAGCTTCCATCCGGGCGATGAGTTCTCGGTCGAAGTCAACGTACTTGGCGTCGAGGGCCTGGGCCAATTCCTCGGCATCCCGGTGAGCGGTAGCAAGAGGCATAGCAACGAGGATCAGGTTGTACCGATCCGTGCGTTTGGCCCTGGCCTGCAATTGGGCAACCATTTCTGCCTGTGTCAACCGGCTACTCGCCATCTCGCCCCCGGGTGCTCTTACTTCGTTGTTAGCCTTCTGATAAGATAAACTGTGATAACGTTTCCACGGGATCCGGCCCCTTCAACGTCACCTGGGGCTGACTGCCAAAGTATTCACGGATCACCAATCCCCATCGCTCCCCCTGCTCCACCGCGAAGCGGGTGTAGGCCGCCTGCGTGCAAAAGCTGATCCGAGTCCAAGAATGCGCTACTACCCACTCCAGAGACCGCGATGTCCAACCGTGATCATGAAACTCGGCGGCCAGGCCAAACAGAAAAGCCCTGGGATCCGGCTCGGTGAAGCGAGCGTAGAAGCGCTTAGCGATGGCATTGCCCTCCACCCGCTCGGATTCCAAGACACCGAACTTGGTCAGGTGGGCAGTCAGGTGTCGTCGCGTCCGGGAGAAGGTCGTCTTCGTGTAAGATCGAAGTCTGCGCTCCAAGAAGGCGTTCCAGTCCTCAATCCTGATTTCCCAATCGCTACGCTGGGCCAGGGAGGAGTTGGCTACCTCTGCGCGAGGCAGCACCACTTCGGCCACCGCATCCCAGGCCAATGGGGTGCTGCGCAGATAATACACGTACAGCAACTCCCGCTTCAGGGTCGGCTCAACTTTCGGATCGACCATCACTCGCAAGAAAGGGGTAACCACAATCCGGTCATCATCAGTGGCCAGGAACTTGCGCAATGTGAGCCGTACCACCTCCTGGCGCCGAACCCGCGAGGTCTGGGGCAAGCGAGTCAACCCCTCTTCCTTGAAGGCGGACACGGAGCCCAACTCGTAGGCCAAGTTCAAGAGCATACAAGTCTGCTCAATGTCAATGCTCTTCGTCAGGGGGCCGTAAAGATGATCGGTAGCGATGGCATTGATGAGTTCACTCATAGCAGCACAACCTGCCCTTCGGGTTTGAGGAATGAGAGCAGAGCCTCAGCTCGGCTCTGGTTCTCCTCTCTGATACCGATAATCAAATCAAAAGCGACATCACCCTCTAGTACTCTAGCCAATGTGGGATCACAGATGATTCGCAGCTCCCGCCGGGCCGGAGCGCCTAGCTCGAAAGCGATCAGCCCAGCGAGGAGCAATTCCTGCCAGGTCGCACAGGCGATGGTGAAGTTCTCCCAGTAGTAGACAGTCGCATCGGGATGGGAGGTTAAGGTATACGCCAGCCAACCCCCGGTGCCGGTTAGTTCCAAGACGTGGTAGTGGGCTTCAAGATGGGGCAAGATATTCAGGCTCTCCGTTGAAGGCAACCTGATGCTCAAGGCCTGCGCCTGGGTCTGCAAGTAGGCTTCCTTCGGCTGATCCGCTTGGGCTATGGCTTGAGCAATGTATTCAGCGGTCTCGGTCGGGGAGATTGACCGCAACTCGTCCCCCGATGCTTCGGGCCACATCTGATTTAGCAGAAAGAATTGAGGCATGGCAACTGCAAGGTCCCGAATGGCCAGGTCGAGAAGATCGGTGTCGGTCAGTTCGTTGCGAAAGGCGGCCCAGAGCTGGGGCCCCGAGCGTGTGAATCGAGGCGGGAGCCGGCCCCCAGCTTCCGCGCGGACTAAGGCATTTGCGACAACACAGGCAAAGGTTTTGATATCGCTAGGGTTTGGTTGGGCGTGCAGAGAAACACTCATAGGCCATGTTCCTGTAGAGCTCCGCGCTGAGCTTTTTGGGCAAGTGAGACGTAGATTGCCGTAGTTGAAAGATCAGTGTGCCCCATTGTCTCCTGGATGGTCTTGAGATCTGTGCCTCGGACTTGGTGATGGACAGCAGAGATATGACGCAAAACATGGGCGTCAAAGACAAAAGAAGCCGCCTCCACTTGCCCAGGAAGCGGCTTTGTGCCACAATCTCACCAAGCCTATCTCATGGGCCGTTCAGGGGTAGGTGTTGGGATTACCAGGGGCGTGACTCGGTAATCCCTTTTTCATCTATCATAATTATACCAAATAGTTGATCAAAGTGCAATAGGGAAAACCCCTGATTTTGCATAAGGAGAAGGATAATAGTCGTGTAAGAGAACGGCTAGGGGAGCAAGGAAAAGGCTAATCTGGAGTAAGGAAAAGACCAAGTGGAGTGTGGGAGTCGAAGCGCGTGATGATGAAGTTCACCAGGTCGGCGATACGCCCAACCAGCGGAGCGCCTGGCGACTGCTCCTGCAACTGCTGGATGAAGAGCTGCGCCGCCGGGTGACCCAGCATCGGGCGATTGGCCAGGATGTAGGCCAGGTTCTTGGCAAAGGACGACTTGCCAGACCCAAAGAAGCCCGAGATCCAGACACCGAATCCATTGCTCCATTGCTCTTAACGTGCTGCTAAACTGCGGGAGTCCGTTATGCCTCCTCGATCCACTTCTGCAATCGCTCGATGAGGTCGTCGAGTAAGACCAGGAAACGATCGTCAACGATCCAAGGCACACCATCTCGATCAATGTGCCGAGGCGAAGGCGGCCTTGGAGGTTGCGGCACCCTTTCTCGCTGATACGGTGGAAGTCGCCACCAGGCATCGTACGCCTCTTGCATCTCTTTGTAACGCTGGCGATGCTCCGTCAGGAACTCCCCCAACTGGCGACGCCATGCTTTTAGTGTCGTCAATACCTGGCCTTCGCGGGTTCGCGTCAGCAGCTTGCGCAATAGGCGCGCCTCCCGTTCGCGCGTGACATCTCGTTTGCTCGAAGGCTCCGTCCGATAGCGGGCTCGCCCTTTGCCAACGTAGACAAACTCCTTATCTGGACTCGCCAACCCATGCTCGACCAGAGCGAGTCGCTGGCGCAGAAATGCGTGCTCAGAGAGCATCAGTGCATTTCTCAAATGCGCACAGAAATGCGCGCGCGCATTGTTTATTCATCCTTCTTGTTCGGCGTGTCGGTGACGAGCCGGTAAGCTCCACTTGGGCCACTTGGCTATCTCCTGACTCTAAAAACGGACAAAGAATCGGACAGTGTTTGTTTATTTGTCTGTTTCGCTCGTTTCATGTTGGGTGTATACGGTTCCGCGTCCACTCCCCTGCCGTCTCAGCTCTCCCCGGTCGGTGAGTTTTCGCAACAAATAGGTGGCTTGGCGTTCACTGACCTGACACAGTGCCATCGCCTCGCGTCGAGTGATGCGTCCGTGTGCCTGCACGTGGGCCAGGATGGTCTCCTCAGGGGAGACTGTCGCCGGTTCAAGACCGGCCTGCCGGTACACCTCCGGCGACAGGCGGTAGAGGTCCTGTGTAGCCTGCAGTAGCCCGGCCTGCGCCAGTTCCACCAGTACGTCAGCAGCGTGGGCCGCACTGCGTTGCAGCGCAGGTGCCAACGCCTGGGCCGTCGTCGCACCTTCTCGCCGGGCTTGCCACAGGGCCAGCAGTTCGTCTACCTCCAACGCCCGCCCCAGCCGCCGGCTTGCTTGCACAGCTAGCAGCACAAAGTCCAAGTCGGCCGGACCGCTGGGCAGGATGACGCTCACGCTGGCAACGGTGCTCAGCGTATAATCCGGTGGCCGCCGGCCGTTGCGCAACTGCCCCCGGTAGATGGTCTCCACGCCCCGTCCGGTGCGCTCTACCAGGCCCGCCCGCTTGAAGGCGTCGGCCAGACGCGGGTTGCGCGGGCGCGGCTCGGTGATCAGCAGGTTGTCCGGCCTGACCCCCTCCACGAAGCCGCCTGGGTTGCTCACCCGTACGTGGCGGTCGCGCAGTTGCACATGGATGGCGCCCAGCCGGCTATAGTCGCGGTGGATGAGAGCATTGTTGATGGCCTCGCGTACCCCTGCCCGGTCGTAGAGCGGCACGCCGATGCGCATGCCGCCTATCATCAATTCCTGCTCCTCGTTGCGCACCCCGATGGCCTGCATCAGCCACTCGTGGATACGCAGCAGTGGCCAGCGGCGAAACTCGTTCATGGCCACGTCGGTGCCATGCAGTACTTGGAGGGCGACCTCGTGCGCAGGCACATAGTCCTTCAGGGCGGGCTCTTTGCCCACCAACAGCAATCCGGCCAGGGTCGGCCGCGGGTGGTCCCCTTCGGAGCGGGTCAGTCCCAGGGCGCTGGCAATCTCCCGGTCCGATAACGTGAGCAGCGCCCTGTCGCCTGGATTTTCCTCTACCATCCGGCGCAGGCGGACGAACTCTAGCGGATCCAGACTGTCCCAGGTAGCGTCCGGCACCAGCAACGCCGACAGATCAACCAGTCCCCGATCCGCTCGCCAACTGTCCAGTTCGTAAGGGTAAAGAGGACGACAGCCGGGCTGGCCGTGGGTGTCAATGTAGCGAGTGAGTGCTTTGCCGTCGCTCGTCGCCACCGGCTGGCGGGCGGCAGGTACGACGATCACAGCCGTGGTTCCCTCGGAGAGGTCTACGAAGGCCGTCTCAACCGATAACGGCGGTACAGTCCGGCTGGCGACAAAGGCAGCCAACGCGCCTGGATGGGTTCGGTGTTTGGTGTGAAGACCGGTCACGGTCCCATCATCCTCCACGCCTACCAGGAGTGTGCCGCCCTGCCCATTGGCCAGGC
>JACNHM010000209.1:5629-11455 GCA_014383605.1 Chloroflexota bacterium | reverse complement strand
ATCGCGGCCGCCCACCGCCACCGCCGCCCGGTAGATGGCGTTGGTGATGCGTTCGAGGTTGAAGGGAACAATGGCGCCCGTGCGCTTGACCACCTGTTTGATCTTTGAATTCACGTCGCACCTCCTGCAAGACCATACTTCAACCACAGATGACACAGATTTCACTGATGTTCTTCGGCCATTATAGCTGAAATCGGCCAATCCGTCAACCATCTTTCCGGCAGCGCGCAAAGCCCCCGGCCTCCAACAGCGCCAGGGGCTTCCCAGATCACATCGTCAGGCATCCTGCATCCTGCCTCTTGCTTCTTGCCTCTTGCTTCTTGCCTCTTGCTTCTTGTCTCCTGCCCTACTCGCAGATCTCCTCGCCCATCAGGTAACGGTGGATGTCAGCCGCAGCGCTCTTGCCGGCGCCCATGGCGCTGATCACCGTCGCCGCGCCGGTCACCACGTCGCCACCGGCCCACACACCCTCTTTGGTCGTGCGGCCCGTCTCCTCGTCGGCCACCACCGTGCCCCAGCGGGTGCGCTCCAGCCCGCCAGCGTCGGTGAAGACCAGCGGATTGGGGCTGGTGCCGATGGCCACGATCACCACGTCCACATCCATGTCGAACTCGGAGCCCTCGATGGGGATCGGTCGCCGCCGGCCGCTGTCGTCCGGCTCGCCCAGTTCCATGCGGATGCAGCGCATGCCCCGCACCCAGCCCTGCTCGTCGCCGTAGATCTCCACGGGGTTGGTGAGCAGCTTGAACTCCACCCCCTCCTCCTCGGCGTTCTCCACTTCCTCCAGACGAGCCGGCAGCTCCACCCGCGAGCGGCGATAGACGATGGTCACCTCCGGCGGCTCGCTGCCGTCGGCCAGGGCACGCTGCCAGCCCAGCCGCAGCGCACAACGGGCACTGTCCATGGCCACGTTGCCGCCGCCGATCACCGCCACCCGCTTGCCCACCTTCACCGGTGTGTCATATTCGGGGAAAAGGTAAGCCTTCATCAAATTGACGCGGGTCAGGAACTCGTTGGCCGAATAGACGCCGTTGAAGTTCTCGCCGGGGATGCGCATGAAGCGGGGCAGCCCGGCCCCGGTGCCCAGGAAAATGGCATCGTACCCCTGTTCGCCCAGCAGTTCGTCCAGCGTGTACAGGTTGCCCACCACCGAATCGAGGCGGAGCTCTGCCCCCAGGCTGGTGACGTAGTCCACCTCCGCCTGCACGATGCCCTTGGGCAGACGAAACTCCGGAATGCCGTACATGAGCACCCCGCCGGGGGCGTGCAGCGACTCGAAGATGGTCACCTGGTGCCCACAGCGGGCCAGATCGGCGGCGCAAGTAAGCCCCGCTGGCCCGGCGCCGATGACCGCCACCCGCTTGCCGGTGGGCGGCGCCGGCTCCGGCGGCACGACGCCCTGCCCCAACTCCCAGTCGGCAACGTAGCGCTCCAGCCGGCCGATGGCCACCGGCTCGAACTTCTTGCCCAGCACGCACACCTCCTCGCACTGCGTTTCCTGCGGACAGACCCGCCCGCAGATGGCCGGCAGGTTGTTCTTGTCCTTGAGCAACCGCACGGCCTCGGGCATGTTCCCTTCGCACACAGCGAGGATGAACTCGGGGATGCGCACCTCCACGGGGCAGCCGGCGATGCAGGTCGGCTTCTTGCATTGCAGACAACGCTGCGCTTCCTGCTGGGCCATCTCCAAGGTCAGACCCAGAGCCACCTCGTCGAAATTGCTGCGCCGCGCCTCCGGCGACTGGCGCGGCATCTCGTGACGGGGAATGTCTCCTGGCTTGGGTCGCTTCGGCTTGGGTTTCGTTGCTTCAGACATTCATCTGCACTCCTTCAGGCCTTATGCCCGCTACAGCACTCCTGCTCGAACCTCTCCCGCGCCAGCTTCTCCTCCGGCAGGTAGATGCGCTGACGGGTCAGCAACTGCTCCCAATCCACCTCCCGCCCGTCGAACTCCGGCCCATCCACGCAGACGAAGCGGGTGCGCCCCCCCACCTCCACGCGGCAAGCGCCGCACATCCCCGTGCCATCCACCATGATGGAGTTCAAGCTGACAATGATGGACACGTCGAAAGGCTTGGCCGTGAGACAGCAGAACTTCATCATGATCGCCGGCCCAATGGCCCAAACGTGGCTCACGTCATCTCGCTGCTCCAACAGCTCCTTCATGGGCACGGTGACCAGCGCCTTGCGCCCGTAGGAGCCGTCGTCGGTACAAACGATCAGCTCGTCGCTGACGCTGCGCATCTTCTCTTCCCAAAACAGCAAGTCCTTGTTGCGAGCGCCGATGATGGAGATGACGTGGTTGCCCGCCTCCCGCAGGGCACGGGCGATGGGGAAGATGGGGGCAATGCCCACGCCACCGCCAACGCAGAGCACGGCGCCGAACTCCTCGACCTCGCTGGGCCTGCCCAGCGGCCCGGTGAAGCTGAGGAAGCTGTCTCCGGCCTGCAGCCCGCCCATCTGCATGGTGGACTTGCCGACCTCCTGGAAGATGATGGTGACGGTGCCTGCCTGGCGGTCGAAGTCGGCGACGGTGAGAGGGATGCGCTCGCCCTCCTCGTCAATGCGCACGATGACGAACTGCCCCGCCCTGGCTTTGCGTGCCACCTCGGGCGCTTCGACGACCATCAATTTCGTGACAGGAGCTAAGTCTTCTTTGACCAGAATGGGATACACGTAGGCCCCTCCTTTGCTTCGCTCATAAGTTCCCTGGCCAGTGTAGCACAGCCGACGCAGCCATACCATGACCGCTGTCATTTGGGGCGTCTCCACGCCGATTCTCACACGAATCCGCCGAAAGGGGAAGCCAGAGCCATGACTGCGCCATTTTGACCGTTGGCGCTCTTTCTGCTATAGTTCTGGTCAGCCCGATGAAGCCGATGAAACACTCCCCCTCCCTCTGAGGGAGGGGCCAGGGGCATGGGCGCTAACTTTAGCCCTGTAGCCTGTTCGTAGTCAGGCACGGAGCACAGCGGAGTGCCGTCCCGCTTGCGTAAACGCCACTCCGCTATCGCTGCGTGGCTGACTACGAGCGTTAAGTTAGCGCATATGGGGGCCAGGGGAGGGTGGGGCTGTCCTCATCGAAGCAATCTGGGCATCTTCGAGTGGTGGTGATCCCAAGTCGCAAGATCTACCCCCTCCCAACCTCCCCCTGCGAGGGGGAGGAGTTCCCATGTCGAAAGGGATTCCATGTTGTCCATCTACCTGGGCCTCTTCCTGCTGGCAGCGGCCACCTTTGTCTTCGAGATCAGCCTGACGCGCATCTTCTCCGTGGCCCAGTTCTACCATTTCGCCTTCATGGCCGTGAGCCTGGCGCTGCTGGGATTCGGGGCCAGCGGGTCAGCACTGACGCTGTGGCCGCGGCTGGCAAGCGGCCGCTGGCGCCGCCGCCTGGCCTGGCTGGCCGCCGCCTTCGGCCTGAGCATACCGGCCAGCTACCTGCTCACCAACGGGCTGCCCTTCGACTCCTACAGCATCGCCTGGGACCCGCGGCAGGCGGTCTACCTGTTGCTGCACTACCTGGCGCTGGCCGTGCCCTTTACCCTCAGCGGGCTGGTGGTATCCATCCCGCTGGCCGCAGCCCCAGAGAGAGCAAACCGCGTCTACGGCGTTAACCTGGCCGGCTCGGCCGTGGGCTGCTTGCTGGCCGTGCTACTGCTGCCGCAACTGGGGGGGCCAGGCACGGTCGCCGCCGCCGGGCTGCTGGGTTGGCTGGCCGCGGCCGCCTTCGCCCTGGCCCGCGGCCGTGTAGGGGCAGGCCTTGCGCCTGCCCAGGGGGGCGACCGCAAGGGTTCGCCCCTACCGCCTGCCCAGGAGGGCGACCACAAGGGTCACCCCTACACTCGCACCCATCATGTAGGGGCAGGCCTTGCGCCTGCCCAGAATGGCGACCGCAAGGGTTCGCCCCTACCGCCTGCCCAGGGGGGCGACCACAAGGGATTGTCCCTACTGGGCTACCTGGCAGGGACGGCGCTGCTGGCCTGGCTGACCGTGGCACAGCCGCCTTTTCTCGACATCCGACTGTCGCCCTACAAGGGGCTGAGCCAGGCGCTGCTCTATCCGGGCGCTCGGGTCATCTTCAGCGATTGGAATGCCTTTTCCCGCGTCGACCTGCTGCAAAGTCCCGGCGTGCGGCAACTGCCGGGGCTGAGCTACACCTACGCCGCGGCGCCGCCGCCGCAACTCGGCCTGGCCGTGGACGGCGACGACCTCACTGCCGTCCCCCTCATCACCGACCCGGAGAGCGACCTGACCTTCAGCGACTACCTGCCGGCAGCCATCGCCTACCGCTTGCGGCCGGGGGCGCGGGCGCTCATCCTGGAGCCCAAGGGCGGGCTGGACGTGTGGGCGGCGCTGGCGGGGGGTGCTTCCGCCGTCACCGCCGTGGAAGGCAACCCTCTGCTGGTCGCCGCCGCTCGCTACGGCACGGCCCCGCCTGCCGCCGACGTCTACGGCGACCCGCGGGTGACCGTGGTGACGGAAGCGGGGCGCAGCGTCCTGCGCCGCAGTAGCGAGCGCTTCGACCTGGTGCAGTTGGCTCTGACCCAGCCTTACCGCCCGGTGACCTCCGGCGCCTACAGCCTGGCCGAGGACTACGCGCACACCGTCGAGGCCTTCTCCGAGTACCTGGCCCACCTGGAAGAGGACGGGCTGCTGGTGGTCACCCGCTGGCTGCAGACGCCGCCCAGCGAGACGGTGCGCACGCTGGCGCTGATCGTGGAGGCGCTGGAGCGAGCGGGCGTCGGTGACCCCGCCGCGGGGATCATCGCTTTGCGCGGCGTGCAGACGGGGACCTTCCTGGTCAAAAAGAGCGGCTTCACCGCCGCGGAAGTGGACCTGGTGCGGGAATTCTGCGCCGACCGCCGCTTCGATCTCGTCGTCGGCCCCGGCGTGAGGCCCGAAGAGATCAACCGCTACAACGTGCTGCCGGAGCCTTACTACGCTCAGGCCTTCGGCGAGTTGCTGGCCAGCGATGATCGGCGGGCATTCTACGCTGCCTACCCCTTCGCCGTCGCCCCGCCCACAGACGATCACCCCTTCTTCTTCCACTTCTTCCGCTGGCAGCAGACCCCGGCCATCCTACGCACGCTGGGCAAGACCTGGCAGCCCTTCGGCGGCAGCGGCTATTTCGTGCTCCTGGCACTGTTGGCGCTAGCGCTGCTGGCCTCGGCGGTGCTGATCTTGGGGCCGCTCCTGCTGAGGAGAACAAAGCAGGGGATTGAAGGGGCTGAGGGAACTGAGGGGGCTGAAGGGAACCTGAGAGGACGGGCGTTTCTGTACTTCGGCCTGCTGGGGTTAGCCTACCTGTTCGTGGAGATCCCCTTGATGCAGCGGTTCATCCTCTTCCTGGGCCAGCCGGTGTATGCCATGACCGCCGTGCTGTTTGCCCTGCTGCTCTTTTCCGGCCTGGGCAGCTTCTGCGCGCCCCGCCTGCCGCACCGCCTGACCCTCGGCGCGCTGCCGGCGGCCATCATCCTCTATCCGCTGCTCCTGCCGTCCCTCTTCCGGCTGACGCTGGGGCTGCCGCTGAGCTATCGCTTCGTCATCGCCGTGCTGACGCTGGCCCCGCTGGGCTTCCTGATGGGCCTGCCCTTCGCCAAGGGCATCGCCCTGCTGGAACGACAAGCGCCCAGGCTCATCCCCTGGGCCTGGGCGGTCAATGGCTGCACCTCGGTGCTGAGTTCGATTCTGGCGGCGCTGGGCGCGCTGTCGTGGGGCTTCAGCGTCGTGCTGGGCGCGGGAGCGGCTTGCTACGCTGCCGCAGCGCTGAGCGTCTGGAGGTTGCACGTAAAACGTAATGCGTAAAACGTAACCTCCAGCTTAGTC
>JACNHM010000209.1:0-5615 GCA_014383605.1 Chloroflexota bacterium | reverse complement strand
ACGTAAAACGTAATGCGTAAAACGTAACCTCCAGCTTAGTCACGTTTCACGTTTTACGTTTCACGCTTCGCCTGTGGGTATTGGAATTCCAGTAGCCCTCACCCTCCCAAGCCTTACGGCGCTTCCCGCAGCAGGGGCACGAAGCGCACGCCGCCCAGGTTGTAGGCCTTCAGCCCGTCCTCTTCGCGCACGTACTGCCACAGCGCCTGATAGCCGCCCGGCGGCCCGATGGGCACGACCAGCCGCCCGCCCTCGGCCAGTTGATTGACCAGCGGCTGCGGCACGTGGTCCGGCGCGCAGGTGACGATGATGGCGTCGAAGGGCGCGTATTCCTCCCAGCCGTAGTAGCCATCGCCTTGCTTCACGCGCACGTTGTCGTAGCCCAGCTCCTGCAGCCTCTGGGCGGCGCTGGCCGCCAGCTCGGGGACGATCTCGATGGAGTAAACCTCGTCCACCAACTCGGCCAGCACCGCCGCCTGGTAGGCGGAGCCGGTGCCGATCTCCAACACCCGCTCGCCTGGCTGCAGCCCCAGCAATTCCGTCATCAGGGCCACGATGTAGGGCTGGGAAATGGTCTGGCCGTAACCGATGGGCAGGGGATGGTCGGCGTAGGCTTGTCCGAGATAGCGCTCCAGCACGAAACGGTGGCGGGGCACCGCCTCCATGGCCCGCAGCACCGCGACATCGCTGACGCCGCGGGCGCGGACGGTGCGCTCCACCATCTGCTGCCGCATCTTGGCAAACGCCTCTTCCTCCTCGGCCGCGGCGGGCGCAAGGGTTGGTCTGGGGGAGACAGGTAGGGGGGTCGGCTCTGAAGGCGCTGGCGGACCCCCGACCTGCCTAGGGGGTACGAAATTTGGCGGAGACTTGGATGTCAGCCTCCTTGATGCCCGGCACGGCACGGCGAACGGCGTCCAGCGCAAAAGGCGGCAGATCAGGACTCGCTTTTCCGACGAGATCCAGCAAGTTCAGCAGATATTCGTCCGCCCAATTGATGTAAGGCATCGCCTGGCCATCCACGTAAGGCACCAGCCCCTTGCCTTCCATTCTCAGAAACACAGTCTCGACTTCGGCTTGGCTGATCGTGGCCAGGGTGGCCTGATCCAATTCGCCGATGGCCATAGGCTGGCCGGTCAACTGCCCCAGCTCGCGCAGCTTGATCCCATCCACCGACGGTTGCCCCGTTTCGTCGTATTCCAGGGGGACGTAGAGACTGACCAGTCCCTCTTCCGGCACGTCGGCCGGCGCCGCCGGCGCGCCATCGGCATGCTCCTGCAAAGGAATGGTCTCCTGCCCGGAGGACAGGGGAACTTTGAGGACCAGGCCAATGCCCACGGCGCGCAGCAAGCCCGGCACGACCTTTTCCAGAGTGGTATACTTGGCCACCGTCGGGGGCAGTACCGCCAACTTGTCCGCCTTGGCGCCGACGTTGGCCAGGATCTGCTCATCCCAGGCCAGATAGGGCAGCGGCTTGTTGTTGACGAAGATGAACAGCCCATCTGCCGCCACAGCCACCTCAGCGTGCTGGACGTTCCAGTCCATCAGTTGCTGAATCAGCTCCGGCGAAAGGCGCAGCATACTGAGGTCAGATCGTATCAACCTCTCTATGCTTTTCAAAGGAGTTCCCAGGACAGAAGGCTCGCCTTGTTCGTCGTAAGCGATGCTGATGCGGGGCAGATTGACGTGCAGAGGTTCCTTCTCTTCCGGTGGGGCCTCCTGCCGCCCGCGGCAGCCCACCGTCAACGAGCAGACCAGGGCAAGGGATAAGAACACGGCGATCAACAGGACAGAGCGCTTGCGGAGCATGTCGTTTACCTCCTTTTCCCCTCTCTAGGGTAAACACGTGGAACGGAAAGCGGCGACGGGGCTGCAAGGGTAACACAACTGCACAGCCTTGCGCCCCAGGCCTGGAGATGGTGCGCGCAGCGCACCTCGGCCTCGGGCATATCTTAGCATCAAACCGCCGATTTGTCAACCTGGCGCTCGCGCCATGCGCAGAATCGGCTATTCAGCCGGCGGACACCAATGCTCGACGAAGGAGAAGATGTCGCGCCAGGGGCGGCGCAGCAGGTAGATGCTGATGTGCCCGGCCGGGTAGCGCGCCAGTTGCGGTTGCCCCCAACACTCCCAGGCCCGCTCCACGGCGTGCGGCGGCACGAAACAATCATGCTCCGGCAGCATGAGCAGCAGCCGCTGCGGCGGCAGTAGTGGCTGCGACCACAGTGGCGAGAGCGCCCGCAGCCACTCCTTGGCCTCCTCCTCGCTCCAGCCGGCCTGCCCCAGGCTGTGCCGCGCCACGTCCCCCAGCCGCGTCTCGAAGACGATGGGATCGAGCTGCACCGCCGGCTCCACCAGCACGGCGAAGTCCAGCGGCTCCAGCGTGATGGTCCAGCCGCCGGTGAGCCCGCCCATGCTGAAGCCGACTGCCCAGCGGCGCGTCCCCTTCTTGCCGCAGCCGTCGCACCAACGCCCGCACGTCCGTCACTCCCTGCCGGATCACCTCCATCCCCCGCTGCAGATGTCCGCCGATGAGATACTGGCCGCTGACCTCACCCGGCGGCGTGCGTTCGTAGTGATCGGGCATGCTGGGCACCAGCGCGGCGATGTCCCGTTCCGCCAAGCGGCTGCCCAGCCAGTTCCAGGGGAAGAAGGATCGCCCAGGCCACACTCGTTCAGCACCCCCTCCCCTTCCTGCCGCGCCACAACGTAATCGCCCCGGCGCACCAGGCCGATCATCTCCATATTCCGGAATGCGGATTGATCACTCCGCAATCCGCAATCTGCAATCCGCAATCAAAGGTTCCGCTCTTCCCAGTCGGGCACATCTTCATCCACGTACCACAGGAAGACGAAGATGCCGGTGGGACCGAGGTGGCTGAAGCGCTGGCGCAGTTCCTTGCGGCGGCCAGCGTAGTCGAGATCATCCAGGCTGCGCAGGTAGTTGTAGAACGAGCCATGCTCGGCGATGAGTTCCTGCATCACGCCGGCGTTGTGGATGGTGGCCTCGATCTTGCGCCCGTTGCGCACGATGGACTCGTCGGCCAGCAACCGGTCCACATCGCGGGTATCGTAATCGGCGACTTTCTCGACGTCGAAGCCATCGAAGGCCTGCTGAAAGTTGGGCCACTTGTCGCCGATGACCTTCCAGCTAAACCCGGCCTGGAAGACCGCCTTGGTCATGTGCTCCAGGTAGCCGTTGTCGTCTTGGGGCCTCTGGCGAGGCGGGATCTCGTAAGTCATGGCTCCCTCCTGGTGATTTCAGATTGGCCATTCGGCAATCCGCAATCTGCAATCCGCAATCCGCAATCCGCAATCACAAGAGGCTCAATTGCAGCGGCGGGCGTTGGCCGTTGAGCAGGACGTAGGGTGCGGCGCGGGCCACGACCACCCCCAGCTTGCGCAGGTCGCTCAGGGAACGCAACGCGCCCTGCCGGCGAGCCTGCAGGATGCGGCGGGCCGAGACAGGCCCGATGCCCGGCACCTGCAGCAGCGCCGCCTGGGCGGCACGGTTGACCTCCACGGGGAAGCGTTCGGGATGCGCCTCAGCCCAGACCATCTTGGGGTCTGCATTCAGCGGCAGGCTGCCTTGGGCATCGAAGATGAAGTCGTCGCCGCGGAAGCCGTAGGTGCGCATGAGGAAGTCGCTCTGGTAGAGGCGGTGCTGCCGGGTGGGATGCACAGGCGGCTGGTCTTCCAGGGGGGTATCGGGAACAGGCCCAAAGGCGCTGAAGTAGGCCCGGACCAGGCGCAGTTCGTCGTACAGTTGCTGCGTGGTGGTCAGCAGCTCGCGGTCGCTCTCGCCCACGGCGCCGACCACGAACTGCGTCGTCAGCCCCAGCTTCGTCCAGATCCCCTGCCCGCGGGCGATGGCCGCCGCTGCCCGGCGCAGCGGGTCCATCAGTCCCTGGGCGAAGTCCTTGCGCGGGGCCAACAGCGCCAGCCGCTCCGGGTTCGGCGCCTCCAGGTTCACGGAAACCCGATCGGCCAGCCGCACCGCCTGTTCGATCTGCGCTTCCTCGGCGTCGGGCAGGATCTTCAGGTGCACGTAGCCGCTGTAAGCGTAGCGCTGGCGCACCAACTCCACGGTGGCGATCATGCGGTCCATGGTGCGCACGCTGCCGGCGATGCCAGAGCTGAGGAACAGCCCCTGCACCAGGCCGCTGCGCTGCATCTGATCGAAGGCGGCGGCCAGCTCGTCGGGGGTGAAGGCGGCGCGGGGCACGTCCCGCCCGGCGCGGAAAGCGCAGTAGCGGCAGTTGCGCTCGCAGACGCTGGTTTGCAGGACCTTGAGCACCGGCTTCTTGCCGCCGCCCGGCGGTTGTACGTAGGAGATGTACGGCCTCAGGTCTGGCGGGCCACCCGGCGGCGCGCAGACGTCGAAATGGGCCGCCCGGCCCAGCAGATCGAGTTTCTGACCAGTGTCCATCAGCTTTCGCCCTCTGTCAGTGAGCCACTTGCGACGTTCCTGGGCCAGTGCCATTATACGAACAAACGTTCGTCCTGTCAAATCCGAGCACGAGCAGACACGACCGTTTGACATTCTAGCAGAATGCACGTCGGGCGTCAAATCGCCATGGTCTGGGAGCTAGCCCCTCTGTCCAAGAACCGTCTTGACTTGTCCCCACAATCATGGTAGAATGTAGCCAAGCCACCCAAGCCCCCCCGCAACACCCAAGGAGAAGCAAAATGCTCGCGTCTGTCAGTATCCGGCTCCCGACGTCCAGCAGCCTGTTTCAGCCAGAGTTGTGGCCAGCGCAGATTGGTCATGGGAAATTGTATCCCCTTTCTGCTGGCGCTGCTGCTGGCAACACCATCTCCTGCCAGGTACTTACCGCAACGCCTGAGGCAACGCCGCCTGTCAGCCATCACGTGCACCTGCCGCTCGTGCTGAGGTCATGCAACCCTCGGAGAAAGGAAAAGAAGCCGTGAGATTCAAACACTTGCTCGCGCTGTTTAGTCTGGGCCTGACCCTGGTGTGGACATTGGGGAGTCATACACCAGCCATCACGGCCGCTCCGGCCGCCGAACTGCGCGTCTGTCCGGCCGGCCCGCCGGCCTGCGACTACACCTCCCTTCAGGAAGCCGTGGACGCGGCGCACGACGGCGATGTCATCAAGGTCGCCACGGGCACCTACACCGACGTCCATCAGCGAGGCGGTCTCACCCAGGTCGTCTACGTCAGCAAGACGGTCACCATTGGCGGCGGTTACACGACGACCAACTGGCACACCCCCGACCCGCAAGCTAACCCCACTACGCTGGACGCTCAGGGACAGGGACGTGTGGTCTACATCACCGGCGACGTTGCCCCCACCCTGGAGGGATTGCGCATCACCGGCGGCGACGCCAGCGGGCTGGGCGGCGGCCCCTGGGGAGGGGACGATGCTGCCGGTGGGGTCTACGTTGCCACTGCCGCCGCCACCCTGAACAACTGCCGGGTGTTTGACAACACCGCCCAATCCGGCGGCGGGCTGTACCTCCAAGACAGCGATGCCACGCTCAGGGGGAACGTCATCACCACCAACAGCGCCGTCTGCAACGCCAGCGGCAGCTACGGCGACGGGGGTGGACTGTTCCTGAACCACAGCGCCGCTACCCTCAGTGAGAACGTCATT
>JACNHM010000214.1 GCA_014383605.1 Chloroflexota bacterium | reverse complement strand
GTCGCCAGAGAGATGAAAGCGTCCCAAAGGCACGAAGGCCGGGTTTTGACAAAAGCCTCTCCTTGCCCTATCATACATCCATCCGGCAGATGGAACCAATCTGTCAGTTTGCCAGTCTACTATACGCCAACCTACCAGCGATTAGGAGGACGACGATGATGAAAAGACGATGGCTTGTCGCCCTGTTGACCCTTCTGACAGCAGGCCTGGCCGCCTGTTTGCCCTGGCAGCGCCCGCCTGAGGGGCAGTTGGTCTACGTTGGGCCAACAGAGCAGGGTGTTGCTGCGGGAGATTTCGTGCCCGGCACGGATATCCAATACGTCGGAATGACCGAGCAGGGCGCTGAATTGCTGATCGGAGGGCAAAAGGCGGAGAAGAAGAAAGGTGATTCACTTGATTGGGATGGACACCCCCTCTCCGGTGTCACGCTGAACCTCAAACAGCGCATCGTATGGTTCACCGGGGAAAAGATGCACGCTGCCGGCACAGCGCGCCTGGCCATAGACGAGCCCCAACCAGAGGCCATGCCTTTTCGGGACGAACTGCCGGTGCTCTACAAGCTGCCCGTGGGTTACACCGTGAAGCGGGGAGAGGCCATCCCCGGCACGACCATCAGCTACCTGGGGGCCAGCGACGCGGGGGCCGAGCTAGGCGGCATCGAGGGCTACCCCTACCGCAAGATCGCCGATTCCATCACCTGGACAGGCAAGCTGCGGGAAGGAGTTTACCTCGACACCACGCTGCGGGTCGTCCTCTACAACGACGAGCAATTGCAGGTGGCCGGCCTGGCGACCATCGGCCTGGCGCCCTCCCGCTGACGTGAGGATGCAAACGTGGCAGTGAGTAAGCCATCTCTCTCGGAAGGGAAGACGCTCACCCGACGCGCCTTCCTGCAGCGGATGCTGGCCGCGGGGCTGGGTTTGGGCCTGGCCGGAGTGGGCTGCGGCAGCTACGCGCGGCTGTTGGAGCCGCGCTGGTTTGACGTCGAAGAAGTGACGGTGCCACTGGTGCGGCTGCCGCAATCACTGGACGGGCTGACCATCGCCCACCTGAGCGACCTGCACCTGGGGCCTTACCTGGGGGCTGCGGAGTTGGCGCACGCTGTGGAGATGGCGCAGCAACTGCGCCCGCAACTGGTGGTCATCAGCGGCGACTTCGTCAGCCGCGGCGGCGAGTGGCAGCGTGCGGAGATGCTGGCGCCGCTGGCGGCGCTGCAAGCGCCCCTCGGGGTCTTCGCTGTGCTGGGCAACCACGATCACTGGACGAACGCGGCGTGGGTGACCGTCGCCGTGCAGCGGCTAGGCATCACGGTGCTTTCCAACGGTGCGCAACAGTTGAGCGACGCGACGCAGGGCCTGTGGCTGGTGGGCGTGGATGACATCTGGGTCGGCGCAGAGGATCTGCCCCGTGCGCTGTCCGGCGTGCCCGACAGCGCCTGCCGGCTGCTCCTGGTGCACGAGCCCGACTTCGCCGACAAAGCGGCACGCTGGGGCATTGATCTGCAACTTTCCGGCCACAGCCACGGCGGCCAGGTGCGGCTGCCGCTCGTCGGCGCGCCGCTGTTGCCGCTTTGGGGCCAGAAGTATCCCATCGGTCTGCAGCGGGCGGGCGACACGTGGGTCTACACCAACCGCGGCCTGGGCGTCATTGAGCCGCCCGTGCGCTTCAACTGCCGCCCCGAAGTGACGCTGCTGACGCTGAAGATGGTTACCAACTGACCACCGCCAACACCACACCTGCGAAGTGAACCGGTTTCGCAACTCGTATGAAGGAGGATAGCATGAAAGAGCGCAAGATAAGCGCACAGCGTATTGCTCTGGTGGCCATCATGGTCGCCGTGACTTTCGTGTGCACGATGATCCGAGTCATGTACATCCCCCCCACAGGAGGGTACATCCATCTGGGTGACGTAGCTGCCAATTTCGCTGCTCTGGCCTTTGGCCCTTGGGTGGGCATGGTAGCCTCTGGCGTGGGGATGGCCATTGCCGACGCCATTGGCTTTCCTCTCTACATCGTACCTACCCTGATTGTTCACGGCTTGCAGGGGCTGGTCGTGGGCTTGCTCGGCTGGCGCAAGCGATGGCCCCTCATGGTGGCCGCTGCGGTCATCGGCCAGATCATCGTGGTTCTCGGCTACTTCATCACTCAGGTACTGCTCTACGGATTGGGCCCGGCTCTCTTCGAAGCGCCTTGGAACGGATTGCAGGGGCTGGTGGGCATAGCAGGCGGTGTGCCGCTGCTTCTTCTGATGCGCCGCGCCTACCCACCTATCACACAGATCGGCCAGCGCCGCCAGTGGCGGGAAGAGGAACCAGGGGATAGGGGATAGGGGAGAAGGGAAGGAGAGACAAGAGGCAAGCCGCAGCGTGTATCCATCAGACCGCTCAGCCCCATCAGTCCCCCTGGCTCCTCATTCCCCTCAGCGCGTGCAATGAGCGACATTGTCATCGAAGGTCTGCACTACTCCTACCCGCCCCTGACGCCGGACGGCGAGCCGGTGGTAGCGCTGCGAGGCATCAACCTGCGAGTGGAGCCGGGGGAGTTCCTGGCCCTCATGGGGCGTATCGGTGCGGGTAAGACAACCCTCTGCCTGGCGCTCAGCGGGCTGGTGCCCCACGCTACCGGCGGCGTCATCCGCGGCAACGTGACCGTCCTCGGCCGCAACACCAAACCGCAGACGGTGGCCGATCTGGCCGCGCACGTGGGTCTGGTCTTCCAGAACCCCGAGGAGCAGCTTTTCCACATGCGGGTGGAGGACGAGGTGGCCTTCGGGCCGGAGAACCTGGGGCTGCCGCGGGAGGAGATCGCCCAGCGGATAACGTGGGCGCTGCAAGCCGTGGGCCTGGAGGAGTTCCGCCAACGCTCGCCGCTGCACCTTTCGGGCGGCGAGAAACAACGGCTGGCCATCGCCGCCGTGCTGGCCATGCGCCCCCGCATCCTGGTGCTGGACGAACCGACGGCCAGCCTCGACCCGCAGGGCACAGCCGAGGTCTTCGCCACGCTGCGAGAGCTGCGGCAGACGATGCCCCTGACCATCGTCATGGCCACGCAGAGCAGTGAGTGGGTGGCCGAGCAGGCCGACCGGCTGGCGGTGCTCGACAGCGGAAGCATCGCCTTGATCGGCCCGCCGGATGAGCTACTGAGCCAGGTGGAGCGGCTGCACGGGCTGGGTGTGGAGGTGCCGCAGGTCGCCGAGGCGGCGGCGCAACTCAACGCCCGACTGGGCACAGCCTTCCGCTTCACCCGCCTCGATGATGCCGAACGCGTGCTCGCCGACGATCTCAGTCAAACATCCACTACCTGATCCCCAATATCCTCCAAGTGACTGGCATCCATGAGCAATCGGATTTCCGCCCTGCCGTCTTGAAAACGAAGGATGGTGACCGCGGTGTTGCGGTTGGGCGGCAACCCCTCGAACAGCTCTGGCCCCATCTCCAGACCCAGCGCGTGGCCCCGCAAGGCGAAAATGACGCCGCCATGGGTCACCGCGCAGACGGTCTCTCCGGGGTGCGCCGCGACGATCTCCTTCAACGCGTCCACAGCCCGCTGCCGCATCTCTTCGAACGTCTCACCACCGCCGGGACGTATTTCCTGGTAGTTCCTCCACGCTTGCCATTGCTGCGGAAAGCCATCGGCTATTTCCTCGCCGGTCAGCCCAGCCCATGCTCCTACGTCGAGTTCCTGCAAACGGGGCTCGGCCCGCGGCTGCAGACCCAGGGTCTGTCCGATGATCTGCGCCGTCTCGAGGGCGCGGCGTAAGTCGCTGGCGTAAAGCGCGCTGATCGACTCGGAGCGCAGCCGCTCAGCCACGCGGCACGCCTGCTCCCTCCCCAAGTCACTGAGCGGCGGGTCCGCCTGCCCCTGCCAACGGCGCATCTCGTTCCACGTACTCTGTCCGTGCCGCACGAGAACCACAGTCGTGCCATCGTCTCCCAAGTTTCTCACCTCCGGCCTCCTGTCCACCTTCTGCCCAAGGGGGCCTGCTCACTGGCCGCCCCGCGAGCGTGCGTCATTATACACCGAAACGATTGCCCGCCGAAATCCGGTCAGGGACAGTGCCTACGTTGACCCTATCGCGCCTGCTAATACGTCCTTCCCGGTTCGGGTGCGCTCCCGTTTTGCCCGTTGCCCTCGCTATGGTATAATCGCCGGACATTGTGCAGGCAACGCACCAGCGAGGAGGACAAGGACTATGGATGAAAGAATAGCCCCGCAACAACTCAAGAAAGGTTACGATTGCGTCGTTATCGGGGCGGGAAATGGCGGTCTGGGCGCGGCGGCACAACTGGCTGCCAAGGGCGCCAAGGTGCTTGTCTTGGAGCAACATAGCGTGCGGGTGGCTTCGCATCCAGTTTTGTGCGCGGTAGATTCGTGTCCGCTCACAGATATCGAGATCGTCGCTGTGAGGGATGCACAAGACAGGAGGGCCCACCTGGATGAGTGAGAACCCTTACAAGCTCCTGGCAGAACGTCTGGACGCGCTACCCAATGGCTTCCCGCCCACGGAGGACGGCGCGGAGTTGCGGTTGCTGGCCAAGCTCTTCTCCGAGGAAGAGGCGGCGTTGGCAGCTCAATTGCGCCTGACTCTGGAGACGCCAGCACAGATCGCAGACCGCATCGGCGGCGACTCGAAGACACTGCGCAAGCAACTCAAAAACATGGCCAGGCGTGGTCTTATCGCTGCTGGCCGGGCAGAAGGTGGTCTAGGCTACGGCTTGCTGCCCTTCGCCGTCGGCATCTACGAGATGCAGTTCCACACCATAGATGCCGAATTGGCGCAGTTGTTCGAGGACTACTACCAGCGGGCCTTTGGCCAGGCAGTGACCATGCAGCCAGCCTTGACCCGTGTCATCCCCGTCGGCGAGAGCGTGCCCATGGACGTGGAAGTGCAGCCCTTTGAAAGTGCGACTGCCATCGTGAGCAGTGCTCGGGCATGGGGCGTGGTGGATTGCATCTGTCGCACGCAGCAAGCGCTCATCGGCAATCCGTGCGCACATCCCCTGGACGTCTGCATGCTGCTGAGCGAGACGCCCGGCGTCTTCGAGCGCAGCTCCACCGTCCGTTCCTTGACTCGTGAGGAGGCGCTGGCCACGTTGCGGCGGGCGGCCGACGCGGGGTTGGTGCATTCGGTGAGCAACAACCAGCAGGGGCTATGGTTCATCTGCAACTGCTGCACCTGCTCCTGTGCCGTCCTGCGAGGCATGGCCGATCTGGGCATCGCCAACATCATCGCCCGCTCCGCCTTTGTCAATCAGGTGAACGAAGACCTGTGTGTGGCCTGCGGTCTGTGCGTGGATCGTTGCCAGTTCGAAGCCTTGTCACTGGAAGATGTAGTGCGCGTGGACGAGATCCGTTGCGTGGGCTGCGGCGTCTGCGTGCCAGCCTGTCCAGAGGAAGCACTGAGCCTGGTACGCCGTCCCCCTGAACAGGTACTACCTCCGCCGGTCACCGAGACAGAGTGGCGACAAGCCCGCGCCGCCGCCCGTGGTCTGGACTTGCACAAGGTGTTGTAGCGAACAGCAACAGCAAGGAAGAGTAGGGAGAACAGTGCAGTATCGCAGGTTTGGCAAGCTCGATTGGAGAGTCTCGGCCCTTGGCTTCGGCTGTATGCGCTTCCCCCTCAAAGGCGAAAAACCTTCTGACATTGACGAGCCAGAAGCGACCAGAATGCTCCACTACGCCATTGATCAGGGCGTGAACTACGTGGACACGGCCTATCCATACCATGGCGGGAACAGCGAGTGGGTCGTCGGCAGGGCGCTCAAAGGAGAATACCGCAACAAGGTCAGGCTGGCGACCAAGCTGCCTTGCTGGAAAGTCGAAGCCGCCGCGGACTTCGACAGGTTCCTGAATGAGCAACTCGAGAAGTTACAGACCGACCACATTGACTTTTACCTCCTGCACGCCTTGAATGGGAGAAGCTGGCCCAAGATGCGCGACTTGAACGTGCTGGAGTGGGCGGAGAGAGCCATCGCCGACGGGCGCATCGGGCACATCGGCTTCTCGTTCCACGACAAGTACGAGGTCTTCCAGGAGATCGTGGATGCATACGAGGGGTGGACGTTCTGCCAGATCCAGTACAACTACATGGACATAGAGAACCAGGCCGGCACGAAAGGGCTGAGGCACGCGGCATCCAAGGGGCTGGCCGTCGTGATCATGGAGCCGCTGCTGGGCGGCAGACTCGTCGACCCGCCCCCGCCTGCTCAGACCCTCTGGGACGTGGCAGCGAAGAAACGTGCGCCGGCCGACTGGGCCTTGCAGTGGCTCTGGCACCAGCCTGAAGTATCGGTCGTCCTCAGCGGCATGAGCGCGATGCAGCAGGTGGAGGAAAACGTTGCCAGCGGTGCTGCATCAGAGATCAACGGCCTGACCGAAGAGGAGTTGGCGCTCGTCGCCCGCGTGCGCCAGAAGTACCAAGAGCTTGGCCCTATTCCTTGCACGAAATGCGAGTACTGCATGCCCTGTCCCAATGGGGTCAACATCCCGCGCAACTTCGAGGTCTACAACGAAGGCGTGATGTACGACAAACCTGGGGAGGCGCGCAAGGTGTACAATCTCTGGATGGCTGAAGACCAGCGGGCCAGCGAGTGCATCCAGTGTCGCCAGTGTGAGGAGCAGTGTCCCCAGGGCATATCGATCAGCGAGTGGATGGTTCGCGTCCACAAGGTGCTCGGCGAAGGCGAACCCTACCCCTGATCCTTCACCCTCTACCCCGCTCCCGCCTCACCCGCTGCCGCGCCCGCCAGGCCGTCTTCACGAATTCCACCGAATCCCCAAAGGGGCGGAAGTGGCTGCTCTCGCCGGCGTAGATGGTGCGGATGGGCACCCAGGCCATGCGCAGACCGGTGCTGACGGACTGCACGATCATCTCCACCTCGAACTCGAAGCCCGTAGTGTTGAAATCCAAGGTCTCCATCGCCCGGCGGTTCAGCAGGCGGTAGCCGCATTGGTTGTCGGGGATAGGACGGCGCAGAGCCCGACCGAGGATGCGGTTGCCCAACCGATTGCCGAAGCTGTTGCGGGAGGGCATCTGGCTGAAGTCGCGCAGGCCAATGATCATGTCCGCCAGATCGCGGCGGTAGGCATCAAGAAAGGTGGGGATCTCATCGGGGTCGTGCTGGGCGTCGGCGTCCAGGGTGACCACGGCCTCACAGCCCTGCTCCAGCGCCCAACTGATGCCCGTGGCCAGCGCTGCGCCCTTGCCGCGGTTGCTGGTGTGCGTGAGAACAGTTGCGCCGGCCGCTGCCGCCGCCGCGCCCGAACCATCGGTCGAGCCGTCGTCAATGACCACCACGGGCAGATGCGGGCGTGTGCGCTGCACCACGCCGGCGATGTGCTTGATCTCGTTGTAGCAGGGGATCAGAGCGACGATGCTCATGTCATTTCACTCCCACGTGCACGGCCACGGTGCCCAGCGCCAACAAGTGATAGCGCACCTCCTGCAGCCCGACCGCCTCCATCACAGCCTGTAGCTCGTCGGCGGTGAGAAAGCGGGCCACCGAGCGGGGCAGATAGGCGTAGGCCCCTGGCTGGCCGCTGAGCAAACCGCCCAGCAGCGGCACCAGGCCGTAGAAGTAGAGCCAGAAGAACCAACGGACGGGCCAGACCTGCGGGCGGGTGATCTCCAGGCAGACCACTTGCCCGCCAGGCCGCACCACGCGGCGCTGTTCGGCCACCGCCCTGGCGACGTCGGCCACGTTGCGCATCATAAAGCCGCTGATGGCGGCGTCGAAACGGTCGTCGGGAAAGGGCAGGTCCAGCGCGTCGCCGCGCAGGAGCCGCAGCGGTTCCCCGATGGCAGCCAGCGACTTCTCCCGCGCCTGCCGCAGCATGCCGGGAGTCAGGTCTATGCCGATGAAGGTGGCTTCGGGATACCGGCGCCGCGCTTGCAGCGTCATGTCTCCCGTGCCCGTGGCGACGTCCAGAAGCCAGCCGCCGCGGGGAAGTTGCCACTGCGCCGCGGCGTAGCGCCGCCAGGCCTGATCCTGTCCGAAGGAAATCAAGCGGTTCAGCAGGTCATAGCGGGTGGCGATGGAGCCGAACAGCCGCCGGATGAAAGCTGTGTGCTTCTTCGTGTCTGAGCGAGTCATTGCCACCGAGGGGAGAAGGTGTCCGTCTGTGGCCAAAGCTGCGCATTCCAGCGCAGGCCAGCTCCACCGGCTCCCTTACTTCTTCCTACGCCTGCTGCGTTCGACCTCTTCAGGGTCCGCCGGCGTGGGACGATGCCGTCGCCAGGGAACGATGGGCGGTTCGTCCTCTTCGACCTCTTCCTCCTCGTCTTCCCACTCGTCCCAGTCCTCATCGTCTTCCCAGTCCTCGTCGGAGCTAAGATCAGGCATGGAGAAGGTGCGGAAGACAGAATAGGCGACGCCGAACCCCACAGCGACGGCGATAGCTGTGGATTCCAGCAGGCCCAGGCCGAAGGCGCGGTTGACCACCCAGCCCACGCCGACGAAGCCCAATGTCACCGCCAGCACAACCGCCAGGATCACAGCGCCGACCAACAAGGTCAACAACACTGAAATTAGGAATCTGCTCATCGAGTCTTTCCTCCCGCGTATGTTTGCTAGCGCTGCGAAGCCACGACCGCAAAGGCCCCCCGGCGCTGCGCCATTATTATACTCCAAAAGCGCTGTTCTGTCCATCTCCGACTCGGAAAAGTGTCACTTGACGAGTTGCCATTTGCGGTGTATACTGCGGACACTGGCGGCGGCTCCGCCCTCCATTTCTCCCGCTTGCATCCCCACACCCGTCGCGGAGCCACAAAGCAGCAAGGCGAGAATGTCTCCGAGCGCACAAGCCACAAAGGAGAGAGAATCATGCAAGAAAAAGAGAAAAAGGATGACCAGGGCAAGCCGCTCGAGGAGCTTGAGGAGTTGACGGAGGAACAACTGCGACGTTTTCAGGCCCTGTGGATCACCACCTCCGAACAGCTCCTGTCCCTGAGCGCGACCCCCGAAAACCGCCAGCTACTGGCGACGTATATGGGGATGTCAGAGGAAGAACTCGAAATCCTGCTGGCCCTGATACGGGCACAACTCGAGCCCGAAGTGGCAGACGAGATGGCGCGCCCTGTGCGGGGCGGTTCCCTGGGCGAGGTCAGCCCAATCCCCTACCATAAGCGGCGCGGTCGCTGGCCCTCGCGGAGCGAGACCGGCCTGGAAGATGCGGAACACCAAAAGGAGTGAACAAGATGGCCAAGAAAAAGCTGATCAGGCGAGCCGTGCCGGTGGAGGACGTGCCCACGCTTTCACCTGAGCAAGCCAAGAAACTGAAGGCGCGCTGGATAGACAGCGCCCAGGAGTTGGTCGCCATCGCCGATACCCCATCGGGCCGTCAGGGCCTGGCCGCCGCCCTGGATGTGGATGGCGAACAATTGAACGACATCGTGAAGGCGGCACGCCAGCAGGTGCCAGAGATGAGCTCGCGCCGGCTTCTGATAGCGGCGAAGGCAGCGGATCACGTGCCATACCTCACCGGGAGCATACCGCCGCCGCCGGAGCAAGTGACGCGAGCGCGGGCCCGCAGCCGCTTCGTCACCGTCGCCTACCCCGTGGACCTGCCCTCCGCGATAGATCATCGGGAGAACCTGCCGCCCATCCGCAACCAGGCACAACGGGGGACGTGCGTGGCCCACGCCGCGGTGGCCGTGCGGGAGCACCTGGAGATCACCGCCGGTGCAGCGTCCACGGACACAGACTTCTCCGAACAGTTCGTGTACTGGTGGTGCAAGGAGGAAGACGGCATACCGACGGTCTCCGGCACCTACACCCAGTTTGGCCTGGAGTGCATGGCCGCAGAAGGGGTGCCGGAGGAGCAGTACTGGCCCTACAACCCCAACCCCATCTCCGGCAACGAGGGCCAGGGGCCCCCGCCGCAGGAGGCGCTCGACAACGCCTCGCGCTTCAAGATCAAGCGCGTCATCAATCTCAACCCCAGCAGGGCCCTGGATCTGAAGACTTGCCTGGCCGAGGGCAAGATCATCTGCTTCGCCATCCCCGTCTTCGATAGCTGGTACCTCTCGGCAGCGGTGAAGCGCTACGGCAAGATCACCATGCCGCTGCCGGGCGAGGAGGCCAACGGCGGCCACGCCATGGCCCTGGTCGGCTACCAGGATGACGAAGACGCCCCCGGCGGCGGCTACTTCATCCTGCGCAACAGTTGGCAGCCCTGGGCCTACGAGAGCGCCTGGGGCAACGGTTACGGCGCCATCCCCTACGCCTACATCGAAAACCACTGCTATGCCGCCCTCAGCGCCGACCGCCTTCCCCAAGCCGATGTGTACATTCGCGACAACGTGCAGGACGACGGGACAGTGCCCAGCGAGGGGACACGCTGGAACAGCCCCGACATCTGGGTGCGCAATGCGCCCGACGGTGGGGAAGCGCACCAGAATCCCATCCCCGGCCAACCCAACTATCTCTATCTCCGCCTGCACAATCGGGGGGCTGAGGCCAAGAACGTGAAGGCGCACGTCTACACCTGCCTGCTCTCGCCTTCCATCTGGCCGCGCAACTGGCAGTTGCTGCAGACGGCGCACGTCCCCAGCGTGCAGCCAGGCGCTCAGGTGGTGGTGGGCCCGCTGGAGTGGCAGCCAGAAGGCACGATGCTGTTCTGTTATCTGGTGCGGCTGGAATCGGACGAGGACCCCATCCAGCACGACTGGTCGGTGATGTGGGACAACAACATCGCCCAGAAGAACCTGGCGGTGCTGGATCTCGCGCCGGGCGAGCACGACTACCTGCGTTTTGTCCTGCACGGCATCTGGCGGAAGATCAGTTATGTCACGCTGGAGATTGACCGCCTGAGCCTGCCGGTCAGCGCCAAGGTGGAACTGCGCACCGCCACGCGCCGCTTCGCTTCCGATTTTCGAGCCACGGGCGTGAGCGTGCGGCGGGGCACGCGGCGCTCGCGGGCACGGATCACCGCCCCCACGGCGACGCTGAATGACCTGGAGGTGCGCTCCAGCGAGCAAGGCAAGGTGACGATGAAGATCACCCTGCCGGAGGAGGCTCAGCCTGGTGAGCAATACGAAGTGGTATTGACCCAACGCCTTGGCCCGCTGGTGATCGGCAAGCTCTCCTGCTTCATCAACGTCAAGGAGCCGTAGCCGCGCCCTTCACGGCGTAAGTCGCTCTCTGGGCGCGGTTCGCCAACTCAGCCAGAAGGACGCTGGGGCAGGCTGCGCTTGCCGCAGCGTCCTCTTCGGTCTAGCCCCCGGTGGATTGAACCTCCCGGTCGTCTGCCTGGTGTGGAAGAAGAGCACCACGCGATCACACATCACCAAAGGCCGGTCTGCCGTGAAACCTTCCGAAGACTCCCGCCAGGCTGACTTCTCACCATCTGAGCACATAGAGCCATCGGGACGTATTGCCGCCAAGGCGTTAGGGCGTGTCCTGCACGTGCTGCGCCGGCTGGGCTTCGCCGCCCTGGTGCTGCTGGCCATCGTCTACCTCTGCT